>CALGTP010000782.1 GCA_937902105.1 uncultured Actinomycetes bacterium | reverse complement strand
TGATCGCCGAAGCGGTCGCAGGCGCCTATGGAGATGAGGTACCAGAGGAGGAGTTATCCTCCTGGCACGATAAGCTGCCCCTCGATCTAAAACGGGCAGCGCCAGAGATCTACAAGAACATGAGATCTTCAGGCACTACCTCGGTGCGGCATTGGATCAACGAACTGTTCCCCATGGACAAACGAGGGGATCCACGTTACTTAGAGCTCTTCAATGCTGCTACCTCGGTGGACTTCCTGGTGGCAAATAAGTCCTCGGCTGAAACCATGCAGCTACTTGGCACTTGCGACCACGCCGAGATCTCCCTCCGCCGGGTCGCGGCCTACATCCACGAAAAGCGTACTGGAGATGTGGACGCCGCTAATGCAATGCTTGCTGTCCGGCCGGCTGGAGGCTCCTCTGATGTTGCTCCTCACTGGCTGGTGACTGAAGCAGGCACTTACTCCCTGGCTGAGCACCGCCGCAGGGAAAGGGCCAGGGGCCAACATCAGAATCACCAGAATGCTCCCGGCAGGGAAAAGGGAGGCAAAGGTGACAAGAACAAGAAGGGAAAAGGAGGAGGCAAGGGCAAAGACCCTGCCCGCACACCAGGTTGACACACACCCGGGCAGAGCAGCACATCAGCTGAGGCATCCAGAACAGATGCTGCTCTGCCAAATGACTCGGTGCCTGAGTCAACGCCAACAGCTTCGGGAAGAGATGACATCGCTTCGGCAGATAATTTCTCGGAGCTCATGGGCTGTGCTATCAATGGTGTTTTGCCGCTCCCCATGCCTCCAAGGCCTTTGAAGCCTTCATCCAAGTCAGCCAGGCTTCGCCAGAGATTTGGAAGAAGGTTGAACGCTTGGAAGGTTACGGTGGGAGTGGTATCCGGTGTCAATCATTTGGTTTCAGGTAGTATGAATGGCTCTCACAGGCCAATGCATGGTCATGGCAATGAGGATGTCTTGGCCGCGCAAAAGGTTGTCCTCGGCAACTTGCTTTCTGAATCAGCTCGTTTCGCCAGGGGTCGCCGGGAACATTCTGTTCCGACAGGCGACCGCCAAGCTGCTGTGGTGCGCTTGGTCCGTGCTGCGAGAGAGATAGAAGGCTACGTGAGGATCGTCCGATCTCCGCCGCAAGTTCCCATGGTGGCAGAGGCCATTTCCGAGCCGAGCTCTGAGCTAGTGGTCGACATGCTCGAGGCACTGCCACCCAGGGAAGCTAACTTTTACAAACTCGAATCCAATTGCATAGATTGGAAAGGCAAATCACAGACCATTCTTGACGAATTGCACCAACAGTATGCTTTTGTAGGAGGATCCCTTGATCAGTACATTGCTTACTTTAAACGATCAAACTTGCCAAACAACATGTGGACTTGGCGACACCTTTCCCAATGCAAAGCAATTGGTGGTTTTAGTGTGGTCCCTAAGAAAGACGGGGTCACACAACGCAAATTACTTATGGAGGTTCCGCTCAATTATCTTCTTTCTGACGTTCGCGATCGTTCCCATCTTGGAATGGATGGTGCAGGGGCCTTGACCAGATTATCAACTCAATCAGGCAAGTTTCAAGTGGCTTGCTGTGATCAGAGCAATGCATTTTCATATGTTCAGGTTCCTGAGTGGCTTTCGTTTTACCAAGCCACACCGCCAATCCCGGCAGGCTATGTTTGGGAAATCCTGCCTTTGCACTTCAAGGTGGGTCTTGATAAATCTACTCTCATCTCAGCTTGCTACAACAGGTTAGCCATGGGTTGTGCTCACGCAGTTCACATTTTGATGTCCATCAATATGAGAAGCATCGGCATGTCCTTACGTTCAAGTCAATTGCTCACTTTAATGACACCAGACCCTCCAGATCTTCCAAATCTTGTTGACGATGATTGTGCTGAGGCAGCCCATGTCTTGGCCGATGAGGGGTTGGTTGACGATGAGGACGAGGTTAGCTATGGCTGCTCTGATGAGCTTTGGCATGAGCGGCGACAGGC
>CALGTP010000781.1 GCA_937902105.1 uncultured Actinomycetes bacterium | reverse complement strand
AAAGAGCAGAGGGAGAAAATCACCGAATGAGATTTTTATGGGGCAACGAGTGGACGTGCTCGTAGCATAACGAATTGCACTTATTACTTGAATCCAAGTTGTCTATTTAGTTATACAAGTCACGCCTTGGCTTTTGGGAACGGCACAACCACGCCCATCTCGGCTGAGCGCATCAGGTGCCGGTGAATCTTCTTTGACTCTCGCTGAAGCGCTTTAAGCCCGTCACTCTTGGACAGCCCTTCCGATCCATACCTGAGCATGACGCCACTCATGCCGATTTGTCTACCTGACCAGCCCCCGATAGTAGCTGCTGCTGATAGATCCGCTGAGTTAGCAAAAGCATTTGCCCTAAACGTATGTCGGAAGCAGTGGGCAGTCAGCTTAGGATTACCTGTCGCCTTCAGCGCCAAGCTCTTCAGCCGGGTGGAGTGCGTACTATCGGAATATCCATTAATCCACTTGATGCCATTGTCTAGGTGCTCCTGAAGGAATTCGACTCCGATGACAATGGGCACAATCCGAGGCCTATCTTTTGTCTTGGTCTTCCCCGCGATGACTACGTGGGGGATCTTGGCACCAAGCGCTATCTTGTCAGTTTCTAACCTCCCCACTTCTGATGCCATACCTCCACACTGAATCATGAGAAGAGCTACTGCAGCAATGGCGGCCTCCTCCCGCTTTGTCCTGCTTAGGCAATATTGCACAACAGCCTTCTGCTCATGGTGCTCCAGTACTTCGCGAACATCCACGGCGTCATGGCTGATATCCGGCGTCTCGATACGCCAGCCTAGCCGGTACTTCCTGCTGGCCTTTCTCAGCGCTGCTACCGGTTGGGAAATTTCCCTCTTGATGCTCTGGCCCTTGATACCCAGACTGCGCCGCTCCTCAACGTAACGGTCAAGACCATCATGGATGTGACCAGTTGTCTCTGGAGAGATGATCGCATCTCCCGCTACCGAAATGAACTTGTCCCACCATATCTGCTGGCGTTTGCCTACTCGTGTCTTGGGGTCAATCCCTTTATCTTTAGCGTACTCCTTCCACAGCAATGTTAGTGTCTGAGGCGCCTGTTTACTTTTGTCGATCAGTTTTCGGTACGCGTGGAGTACGACTTTGTCATTGAATGTGAGCTGCCCACCTTCGTGATTCTTATCGATGACGTCATCCATCTCGGGAATAGCCGCGAGTGCGTAGTCCTCCGGGTATGCTTGCAGCTGCCTCCCTCTTTGCTTTTCTTCCCGGGTGGTTTCAGGGTCTAGAGGTACCCGAATGAACTCGCCAGGAGCTAAGCCCTTCCGTCTCAGGAATGCCGCTGCTGCAGCGTCCAACTCTGATGCGCTGTAGGCATTGGGGTCAGAGTTCTCCAATCGCTTGCAAGCTAATTCAAAGAGTGACGTTGCCTCTGAGATCTTTCTGGTTAGCAGTGCCGACGCGGCATCCGTACTGGAAACACCCAGCGGGTAAGTCCACGTTTTCTGTGAGGCCATCCAGAGGCGCGTGGGGTAGTCCCTCTGGTAGTAGAGAAGCTGGCCATGAGACCTAACGTACTTTGGGTATCTTGATGCCATTTCTGTAAGTTCTCCTGTAAAAGAGGCTCACACTATAACATTAATACCCAACAATAACAGTCACATAAAGAAATATCGTGGAGCGGGTGAAGGGAATCGAACCCTCGTATGCAGCTTGGGAAGCTGCCGTTCT
>CALGTP010000780.1 GCA_937902105.1 uncultured Actinomycetes bacterium | reverse complement strand
GAACACCCTTAACGGCAAACGACCCAGATTAGTCCATGGACCCCGAGCCGGCCCAACCCCTAGGGGGGGCCAGCAGGTTACGGTTCGATACCATGCATGGGACCTACGCCGGATGATCTATCGGTCAGCGGGTTTCTACCGCGATTCAGGAGCCCTTGCCCGAGTTTTGTTGTGGGTTGGTTTCTATCGAGGGCTGCTGAAACTGCTTTCCAATCCCGTGTGGGTACTAGGTCATCGGTTTCAAAAAAAATGACCTGGTCCTGTCCAGTGGCTGAATATTGTTTGCCAAGAAACTGCAGGTAAGCAGTAAACAAATGTAAAAAGTACAGCGCTCCCTGCTCCCGGCCATCACCATGAAGTATTCTCTTGGCCCTGGAGAGTGGGATGCGGAAGGGTCGCTGGGACGCAGCTAGTTGCGAGGGCGGTGGTGGTTGCCCCGAGTCCAGGTCTGACTGAGCATCGGGCTCTGTCCGAGGATTCCCTGTGGCTACTAATGTTGGCTGTTCCAATTGCAGTCTCGGTGATCGTCTGCTAGGGACAGATAAGGTGACCAGCTTCCTTTTCCGCCCAGATCCTAGCTCATTCGTTGAAGTGGCCTGAGGTAAGGCACCATCAGGGCTCCCCAGAGCGCGGGTGGTAGCTGTTCCATTTCCACCTCGGCGGCGCTTACTGGGTCGTGCCCTTAGTGACGGCGTGGCGAAGTTGCCAAGACCCATACTCGAAACTGGTTCCCACGCTTCGGCCGTCTCAGTGAGACCGCATAGCCAATCTATGTCCTCGTCAGTCAAATCCGGTAGCTCCTTTCGTAGCAAGTCGGGCCAGTGGGACGTGCTGTACTCAGTGAGAAAGAGAGATAATACAGTCGCAATGTCCTTGATACTAGATCCAGACAGAAGTCCCAGCCCATTCCACTCTGCTGTCCCTTCCGTTGCTTTCGCCAGTGCCATCATGAGAGAGGTGGAGCTGTCCGTGAGTGCGGACAGGTGACTTGCTAGCGCTTGCAAACTAGGATCAGCGCTCCGTTTCAATGACTCGTTTCCCGTGTCATGTGGTGGAGGGATGCTAGTCCCCGCAAGGGTGCATTGGAGGTTTTTCAGGGAGAACGGAATAACGAGCCTGTGTTCTTGCGCAGCAAGCATTTGGATGACCGACGCCATGCCTGGGGCGAATCCTCGTTTCTGTAACGAAGCATGGCTGATAAGGTACAGGCGTGCATCCTGGTGTACCAGTTTCAAGTTCATACCGAGTTCTTTCAGCGACTGTCCATGCCACATAGCATCCAGAATGGCCCCCGCGCAGTAGAGCATGCTGATGCTAGATCTCGTGTTGGCATGTTCTCTGTAAGCCCGCTTGAGCTCGGAGTTCCGGTCTACCAGTCGACTTTCCAACCTCACCTCCAAGTACCGATACCCTAGGTACTCCAGCAACAAGTAGAACTTGCCGTCCTCGCCCCGAACCACCTCCAGTACCCGTTGCACCGCGTACTGGTCATTCTTCACACAATCTTGACATCTCCACGGCGGAGCGGCCCCATCTTCCACATTCGCGATCAACACGGATGGCAAGGTTTGCCTGTCCGTGGCAGACATACAGGACTCATGCCACCAACCGTTGCAACTCATGCAATTATAGACAGGTTCCCCCTCGTTCGCATCCACAGACATCTCCATGAGGTCATGTTCGTATGTACCACATATTTTGCATTGGGCTTCCGAGGTATGTCGGATACACCAATCAGCCGGATCTGGCTGAGACAATTCATGTATCCCAAGCCGATCGTAAAGTAAGCGGCAACCTTCCGGCGTGTGAAGGAGGGATGCGCTCATGCTACTGTGCGGTCTCAGCTGGACTCGAAGAGCCCTCAAGGAAGCGGAGCCTCGAAAGAACTCCTCCTCTTCCTCAGCAACTTCCGTTGGTCGTGACTGTGATGTCAGTGGCTGCTGAAATTGAATGGTCGCGAGCTCTTTGCGGCATTCCATGGCCCATGGCTCATCTGCTGAATAGTCACATTTTCGCACACTCTGGATGAACCTGACTGTCTTGTCATAGTAGTGCCAAGCAAGCAATCCTAAGACTTTTAAGTGAATGACCGCCGGAACACTGATCATCAGGAGATGGTCGTGTCCGCGGTGCAGTGTCCTCACCTGCCGGAACAGTATGTTCGCCACGTAACCTTGCGTGTTAGTGGCCAGGTGAGAGAACAAGGCATGAGTTAGGTCCCGAATCTGATCCCGTATGAGTAAGGATCGGAGCTTCGGTCGCGACTTAGCATCCATTGAGGTGCAGCTGAGGCAACGGCCGTCCACATCGCGAGGGCATTTCGGCGAGCGGTGGAATCCCAATTCCTTCCGAACATGGTGTTCCCATTTCCGGTGGCACCCACGACATAGGACCGCGCCATTCATCAAAACCATCCCTGATTCTGGTATCCCAATCTCGTTCCTGGAGCAATGACGGCCACTGCAGGCTCCCGTGGTCACTAAGGAGTGCCACGGCTGAACGTCAAGGTGTGCCGCAGTCTGCTTCTGTCCAGGTGCGTCGAAAAAAGACGTAAGGAGTAACTGAAGCAAGTCTCTAAATCTCTGTGGCGTGGCATGTTCGTGTCCCGGATGCCGTCTGCGTGGTATAAACGGGACTGCCGCGCCTGACACTGGGTCAGTCACAGTGGTCATGCCGACTAGATGAGATGCTTCTCCCTCCCAACCGTGATGGTCTCCTTCAACCCGACTGTTGTTAGGTTTGTTACACGCATGTTGGTAAAGGCGAGCACTGATGACGGGCGAGATCGTGGGTAGATCCAGATCACGAATTGCTGTAGCCAACGCCTCTCTACATTGCATCGTCGACGCCAGCAGCACACCCCGATTCCAGTATGACGTGGCGTAGAGTTGGGCACCTTCCTTCCTAGGCATGCTGATCGAGATGGAGTTCCCATGCTCGTTGGACCACAGTCCCGTGTGCAAGGCTTGGCCCATGGCCCCCTCTCCTTCCGGCCACCACCATTGACCTTTTGGCCCTGACCTCAGCGTATGAGCCATGTCAACTAGCAGGGTACCTCTGTATGCTTCACCAACTTGTGGTTCCTCGACAAGAGCCGGGTGATCTCGAAAAAGGCGGGGCCACAGAGATAGCCAATCTGGAATGGTGGGATGCTGGGGAATAGGCTCCTTGTTAAGAGAGTGGTGCCAGATGACGAGACGTCCCATTGACTGTTTCTCTGGGGTGCGCGAGCCACCCTCGCCGCTGGGTGGTTCTGGCCACCACCCTTTATCCACCGCGGTCTTCATGCGAACCTGTAGCTCGGCAAAAA
>CALGTP010000779.1 GCA_937902105.1 uncultured Actinomycetes bacterium | reverse complement strand
CTCGATGTCGATGTTCATGTCGACCTCGAGAATGATCATGGTCTCCTCGATGAAGGTGTCGGTGTTCATAACCGTGTCGATCATCGTGGAAACCCAATCGACGATTATGCCGGTTGGGACGCGGTGATTGTGATGACCCTCGGTGTCGACCATGCCGAGTGTGATCACGATCGGGTCTGTCACCTTCGAACTGCACACTAGTTCTGCCAAATGCATCGCCGCGATTTTTGCGATGCTGTCCGTGACTGTTGAGGTTCTCGTTGTCGCTCAATGATCGAAGACGAGCAAAGACTTGTTCGATTCCCGCAGGAAATCCAGTAATCGCGTAGTACTTCTTCAGATCTGTCAGATACGGCCGCAGAGATGTCGGCAGACAATCTTGCAGAGCTGTTATCTCTTCTGGCACGGAGTAGTATGCTGGTTGACGCAGAATGTCAGCATGTGCTCGCTTTCTCTCGATCCACTCCTGCAGAGCTTGGTGTACAGACTGTGTGCTGATCGGTCTGCTCAACTGCTCCTTGATGTACTTGCGCCTCAGTGACTCTCTCTCCTCCGTATCCTCGTACATCATGAGCAGTCGCACTATCTCCATTAGTGTCGGGTCTATACGACGATACAGCCCGGACGTGACGCTGCCGGTGATTGCCTGCAGAGTGGCCGGTTGCAGGAATCCCGAGATTGCCTTCAGAAAAGCTGCTGTCAGCGTGACTAGCTGCATCGTAGTTACCGTCAGCACCGAGGTGAGTGGAGTGCAGCGAGAGTACTCATGCTGCACCATGCTAAGCGGTGTGACCGAGTCGTTCAGAAGCCTCGAGTTATATTCCATGTTCTCCATTATCGCCGTTAGTGTCTGCCGGGGTATGTGCGTCGACACTTGATCGACAGTGACAGCGAAGTTGCTTGCCGCTATCGCACAGATTACCTCGAGCAGATCGATATCTTTTAGCACTTGTAGCAGACTTGCTGCTTGTTGCTGGAAGATATCGCATCGTCCATCTTCATATGCCCTGTCGCCAAGGCGGTCGAAGTTGATCGGGTTGCCGCGTCGATGACTTCGACCATTAAAGTATTGTTGCACACGTGCAACTAGATGGTGAAGCTTGGTGTTCAAGTCCGTGACCAATGGATTGTGCACCGTGAACGGTAACATGGACGTCGGCTGATCGACTGGAATGAATGGCCAGGTCAGACCACAACTGGCAAATGCGTGCTGCAGTTCTGTCTTTCGGTATGCCGCCGCTGTGCTCAGATCGCGAAAGGGCTGACCGAAAGCGTCGCTGCAGAGCGTCCTGACTGAAGTCACTGACGACGCCTGTGACAGTGAGTCTTGACTGGCAGGTAATCCCGCTGCGATGTAGATCGCTGGACTGACTGCAAGCGTTGACATCGGTAGATGTGGACTCGCAGATTGAAATCCACTGCCATACCACTGTGATCCTGTCGGCGTCGACTGGAAAACAGATTGTACTGGATGGTAAGCTGGAGTGCTCCAGAGCATCGACTGTCCAGTCGTCCGATGGATCGTTGGGGTTGAGTGAGGGTCGTTGAAGTTGATCGTTCGCGATGTCGTGTCATCTGAGAACGGGTCAGATCTATCGACCCCCTGAATCGTGGTCGATGTTGGCGAAGACGTGTTCGGCATTGACGTAGACGTTGGAAGTGGTGGCGGTGGCTGTGTTGGCAATGGCGGTGTTGGCAGACCGCCGGCAGTCGGGTCGGAATAGTTCATCAACTTGGTCTAGCTGCAACGTATCGAGATCAGACATGAGCGTCCCCGTCCACTTTATAGACGATATCCTGTAACCCTCACCAGGTGACGTGTCGTGACCCCTCCACTCCACACGTTCTTAATACCCGGGCACAGCGGTTAGGTTGAAGGCAGGGGCATGCGTCCTCATGCATACCATAACCCTGTGCTACTCACATCACCCCTCTGTCGCCCCGGTGATCAAGTCCGAGTCAACATTAGGTATCAGCGAGGTTTTGGTGTACGGGCTCCCGGTCAGCAACGGATTTATGCTGCCGGTGCGTATTACCCGGGGTGACCTATATTGGGCCCCGTGTGTATCCGCCCCCCGTCTCTCCATAGCACGGTTTCGAACCCGTAGCCGCCAGAGACGGGTGTGTGCATGCCGAGGATGCAGCGCCTCGACACCACTTTCCGTACCACCATGGCTTCAAAGGTGCGAGTGCTGGGCGGCCGCTTGTGCTCGCATGTGCGGCCCGGGGGGCATAGGGCCGGGGTACGTTAGCCGCACTGAAGAGAGAGATCTTCGTCGATATCGGCGCTCGTCGTATGTATGATAGCTGGCATCGTATATGATTATAGATACCAAGGGCATACGATCGAAGAACGGTGGACTTCCATTGTGATGACAGTGATTTTGTTGAGCAGTATCCGCGCTGGTCCGCCACTCATTCATGTCGGTACGCTCGTCGATCGTTGTCCGTGGTACATGCGACAAAATAAGTCAGTATACGATACCGCGTCGGAATCTCTAGCATTCTATGCTACTCTGGGGAAACCACAACCCATGCCGGACTGAGTGTAGGCATCGGTTGAGTTTATGCTTGCTGTGTGTAGGGGTCTCATGAAGAGCGATGCTTGCAGGCAGCGTTTCTACATGAGACTTGTTGCGAAGCCGTGCGCAGGGGTGTGTGCGTAAACGGAAAGCTCATTACCTGTCAAGCCTCACCCTGAGAGGCTGGGCGGCGGTCTCCCGTTGGTCGAGAGCAAGGTTGCTTTGAGATTCTATTAATATCAGGTCTGTGGCTACTAGTACTTAGGTTGGTACCCTCAGCACTCAGGTCCTGACACCCCCCCTCGGACTAAAACCGCTAGGTTTCAGTTCGAAGAGAAGAAAAATTTCTAAGGCAAAATCATGTAGTGATTGTCTTACAGATTAAGCCCTCGAAACTGTGTGTAAACACTGTTCTGAGCAATTGCAAGCGGCAGTTGCTCTTTGAAGACAAGCTCTGCAGTTTCTCACAACACCGGGTCCGAAGGCTGCCATTCTGGATGATTGACACGCTTGCCGATGTCCCTCGGTGTATCATGACGAAAACCATGGCAAATCCTTGCCAAGCGATTAAAGTCCTTCACTCTGGCAGGGGTCGTGTCGTATCCCTTTGTCAGAGTGTCGGCGCAATTGTCGATGCCTTTCACCGGTAGAACTGTCACGGTGATGTTCCCATGGCGAACTAGACCTCGGACATAGTGAAATGCAGTGCCGACGTGGCGAAGCTTGTCTTCACACCACGTTTGTTTGCGTCTCAGCGACAATCGTGATGATGCTGAGTCCGTAAACATAGTCGCAGCATCCAGTTCAAGTTCTCTGTTGAAGATGTGAACTGCATGCTCAGCATCGTCGTTAGCCCGCAACGTAGCACTTGGTGCTGCAGACGATTGCTGTATGGAGGCTTTGAGCAGACGCAAGTACTGTAACTCTTGTGCGCAGCACGACAGCGATATAAATTCTGATTCGCCCACTGAACGTGTTGTGTTGCGCTGCGTCCTGCTAGCCCATGAAATCGGATTGCTGCCGTGAAACACGTTGAATCCGGTAGTTGACAGATGTAATTTGGAGTTATTCCAATCCGAATCGCTGTACGCAGTGAGCTCATCCCCCCCATCGACAC
>CALGTP010000778.1 GCA_937902105.1 uncultured Actinomycetes bacterium | reverse complement strand
ATCCGGCCGCGCACCCTGGAGGACTCGCTTGTTGACGATTTCTTCCGGGTCCTCTGCGGTAGTGAAATCCCCCAATCGTCCTGGGCACTTGCCACCCGGCGCTCATACCAGGCATGGGTGACATCCTTTTGCAACTTCTGTGCCGCACGTCGCATCTGTCCCCTTCCGATCGACCCCGACCATTTCCTCCGCTGGCTCGAACTGCTCATCACCAAGCTCGCCGGCCGCACTGTTACCGTGGCTATCTCTGCCATCGTGGCTTGGTGCGCCTTGAATAACTTGCCCCACCCAATCGAGGCGAACCCTGTCCTTCGCAGAGCGTGGAAAGGCCTCGTCCGTACCCGCTCAGTCCGTGTAACACCGCAGAAGCTGCCGCTCACGGAGTTGCTGGTTTTAGCTATCTTCCAGGATTTTTGGCGCCACCACAACCTGTTGCCAGGCGAAGACTTCGTTTTGTTGCGCTCAGTTGCCCTGTTCCTCACGGGTTTTGAATCAGGCCCGCGGGTCCGAGAGGCCACGATGTGGACCGTGTGCGACCACTGGCCGCAGCCGGACGGCTCGCAAGTTCTGCGTTTCTTGGACACCAAAAACAACTACGACCAGAACTACCTCAACTCGGTGGCTTCGCTTGCCCCAGCCGAGTACACTCTAGACATTTTCCCGGCCGCCTCGTCTTTCCCCCTCCGGGTATACTTGCCAGTGTTGCGAAGCCTCGGAGTGCACCGCCACCCGCACTGCATCGCCACGCCGGACTCGATGGCACCCTGCAGGGTCTGTCCTAGGCTCTTCCCGACTCTCTCCCGTGGCCATACACCTACCCGTCCAGCCACGGGTACCATGACTGCGCAACACGTCTCGGTCATGTTACGATTCTGGCTGCTTCGACTGGGCGTAAAGCAGCCTGACCGCTGGTCTGGCATCAGCATGCGCTCCGGTACAGCCTCGTTGGCCGCCCTGATGAAAGTAGATCCCGAAATTGTGCGTTGGCACTGCCGATGGTCTCGTGGAGTCCCCGGCGTGTACACCGTCAAGCCGCATCACGCCCGCCTTGCGGTTAGTCAAGCCGTCGGCCGCTCCTATGTACTGGCAGGCACGGCTGCGGCGCGGCGCCCAGACTCGGATTTCGACGATGAGTGTCACATCTGCAAGGATGGCGGTGATGACCTCCTCATGTGCGATGCTATTATGTGCCGACGTGTGGCGCACCCTGCGTGCGTGGCTCTCACACGCATCCCCACAGGCATTTGGTTTTGCAACGTTTGTGCCACGCCCCCAGTGTCCCATTCTTATGCTCACCGTCAAGGCAAAAGGTGAAGAAGGTCAAAGGTGTGCAGTGTTGTGTGTGGAGTGGTCGGCCGTCGCTTTCAGCACCGTCCTCGGCCTGCGGTCTGAAGTTGGGCGGAGATTTGGCGAGGGGCACAGCTCGGAGCTTAGCTCCAACCGCACAATACTAGTCGTGACTCGCCGGGACCGGACGTGGAGGT
>CALGTP010000777.1 GCA_937902105.1 uncultured Actinomycetes bacterium | reverse complement strand
GGCATACCTTCTCCCGAAGTTACGGTATCAATTTGCCGAGTTCCTTCTCCTGAGTTCTCTCAAGCGCCTTGGAATATTCATCCCGTCCACCTGTGTCGGTTTGCGGTACGGTCTCGTATGACTGAAGCTTAGAGGCTTTTCTTGGAACCACTTCCAGTTACTTAGCGAACAAGTTCGCTCGTGCCACACCCTTGAATTCCGTGCCCGGATTTACCTAAGCACCTTCTCCAATGCAGCAACAGGGACTTCCAACACCCTGATAACTTTCCGCAATCCGTCCCCCCATCGCATCATACGATGGTGCTGGAATATTAACCAGCTTCCCATCAGCTACGCATCTCTGCCTCACCTTAGGGGCCGACTCACCCTGCGCCGATGAACGTTGCGCAGGAAACCTTGGACTTACGGCGAGGGGGCTTTTCACCCCCTTTATCGCTACTCATGTCAGCATTCGCACTTCTGATACCTCCAGCATCCTTTACAAGACACCTTCACAGGCTTACAGAACGCTCTCCTACCACTTGCAATAAATTGCAAATCCGCAGCTTCGGTAACTGGCTTAGCCCCGTTACATCTTCCGCGCAGGACGACTCGATCAGTGAGCTATTACGCTTTCTTTAAAGGATGGCTGCTTCTAAGCCAACCTCCTGACTGTCTATGCCTTCCCACTTCGTTTCCCACTTAGCGATAGTTTGGGACCTTAGCTGGCGGTCTGGGTTGTTTCCCTCTTGAGTCCGGACGTTAGCACCCGGTGCTCTGTCTCCCAAGCTGTACTCGTCGGTATTCGGAGTTTGCATTGGTTTGGTAAGTCGCCATGACCCCCTAGCCAAAACAGTGCTCTACCCCCGACGGTAATACTTGAGGCACTACCTAAATAGTTTTCGGAGAGAACCAGCTATTTCCAAGTTTGTTTAGCCTTTCACCCCTATCCACAGCTCATCCGCTAATTTTGCAACATTAGTCGGTTCGGACCTCCAGTACCTGTTACGGCACCTTCATCCTGGCCATGGATAGATCACTTGGTTTCGGGTCTACACCCAGCGACTGATTCGCCCTATTCGGACTCGATTTCTCTACGGCTTCCCTATTCGGTTAACCTTGCCACTGAATGTAAGTCGCTGACCCATTATACAAAAGGTACGCAGTCACCC
>CALGTP010000776.1 GCA_937902105.1 uncultured Actinomycetes bacterium | reverse complement strand
TACAACCAACGTGAGTCCCGAGCCTCAGAGATTTGACCTAGAGTCATTTCATACCCACTTGTCCTTGAATGGGAACATCCCTTCAATGCCTTTGGGATCCCAGCATTTCCAAGGTGCCTCAGCTCAGATGCAGGGTCCCCATGTTATGAACTACGGTGTTCCGATACCGGTAGGTTCAGGCAAGGGTGAAAAGCCTTGCAAATCAGGCTGCGGGAGGCCCCGATTCTTAGGCAGGAAGCGTTGCTGCGCCTGCTGTAGGAGCCCTCTCGGCCCGCACCACGCTCAATGTGGCAGTGCATGGGAGTACCAAGAAACGGAGTCGTCATCGAGCTCAACGGAATCAGGCGTCAACGAAGGGAACGTGGAGAGTGATCTCCGTGAACCTGACCCCGACGCTGCAGTTGAGAACGTGGCGAGTAATTGCCGTGTTCGAGATTGTAAGCCTGCTGTGAAGGTCGTGGCGGGTAATCGCCGTGATCCAAATTGCAGCTCTGATTCTGACGAACCGATTGCTCCCGCTCCCGAGCCTCACGCCGCGCTCAGGCCGACCAGGTCCAAGAGGACCGTGCCCGAGCCCATCGTTGCCAAGCTGTGCAAGCACGGTTGCAAACGCCCGAGGGCAAAAGATGAGCGATCCTGCTGTGACACTTGCAAAGGATCTGAGGGACCACACCATAAACAGTGTGGGACCAGATTCAAGCGGGACCCATCCAGCTCCTCTGATTCTTCAACACCATCTTCCGACGCTGAAAAGCGGAGGAGGGAAAAGAAGAAGAAGAGGGAAAAGGATAAGCCTACGCCTTCACGGGCCAAGGAGGCTGAGAAGATCGTGATCTTGCCGATCCCTTTGTCGGCAGCAGGCATCAGAGGCTGGTGGCTCGACTTAGTTGAACGAGTCGCTGCAGCCCATCCTGATCCTGACCTAGCGATCAAATGGGTGATGAAAGTCAAAAGCCCAGGAACCACGTTCGAGACCCTTGAGGACTCCGGTGGTTTCCTCAGTCTCGATGTTAAGCTCGGTGCCGGACTATCCCTGATCTCAGGAAAAGGGGAGTTAGGCCTGAAGCTCGCTAACATCAAAGAGGAGCTCGTCACAAGTGGCGAGGTTGCACTCCTCAAAGGGCGCCAACAAGCATTCCTGATCCTTCAACATTTTGAGGGGGATGCGAAAAAGGGTGCTTTGTTCAACATCAATGACCTGCAGAAGATCATCTACGAAGGTGACGACAAGGCAGGCCTCTTCCTCGAGAAATGGATTATGGTGCAGCGCGGCATGCGCAGGAAACCAGATCCTGAGGATCTTGAGGTTATCATTGAGGCGCAACTTCGCCGTTCCACCGCCTTGAAGTCGCAGCTTGCCCGCTACGACGACGCCGAGGAAGGTGATCCTGAACGCAACTTCGATTTCCTCTGGAACGCATTGTCCAAACTTGTGGTTCGATTGAGGAAGACTGGCAACAGTCATGCCGTCGGCGATGTCCTCTACCATAGGCCAGTCATTGCAACTCCTGCATCTGGAATCCCAGGGACCTCAGCTGACAGTGTACCCTCGCTCACTCGAGCGCAGAAGAAGGCCATTGCGGCCGCGGCCAAGAGTGCTCCAGCACCTGCCGCAGCAGCTCTTCCAGGAGCAGCCACGAGAGCCCCATTCTCGGCCCAGGATTCGGCCTTGATGGAGCAGTGCAAGTCCCTTGGCATTTGCTTCAACTTCACGAAGGGAAAATGCACAAAGGCCCAGGGAGAGTGCAAGTACAAGCATGAACCCATCCCTGGAACTCCCAAACGGGCCAAATCCCCTGGGGCAGCTGCCTCTGACGTTCGCTACTGCAACTTCTTCCATTCCAAGAAGGGTTGCACGAACGGGGACGCATGCGGATTTTCCCATGCAAAGAAGCCCGAAGGCAAGGCCAAGGCGAAAGCCAAAGCCAAGGCAGCAGGTGTAGCCATTGCCGCCGTTGCCGTTGCCGACAGTGTGACTCCAGCAGGAGGCATCAAGGTGATTTCTTCCCTTGACGCTACCTCTGCTCCCAAGGCCTCGTGGTTTTCAAAGACCAACGAGGCAGTTCGGGAGAAATGCAGGTTCAACCTCAACAACATCATGACAACGATTGTGAGAGTTGCCTGCATGAACGTAGTCACTGCAGACTTCGCGCGTCTCAACTTCCTTCCCGGATTTCGCACCGAGGCCTCGACCGACAGCTTCGCCGAAAGCCATCGCCTCGCTAGGGCTCGCGCGTACAATCTTTCGACTGAACTTGGGACTACATTCAACTTGCCTATTGTGCAAGAGCAGTATCCTTTGTCATCCACGGCCCTCACCCCGGCAGCCTCGACCTCCGGCGGTGATGATGCCTGGATCTTCGATTCGGGAACGGAATTCCATATTGGGTCTCGCCGTTCACTGGGAAATATCAAGACAATCCCGGATCCGGAGCCAACACTGCTTGATACAGCACATGGCATTATTTCTACAACTGAGGTTTGCGAACATCTCTTACCACAACTGTTATCAGAAGCCATCGATGTCAAGGTATTGGATCAGTCGCCTGCTGCGCTTTCAGCTGGTTTCTTCCCGCTTGAGAAGGGATTCGATATTATGTGGCCAGCTGGACAGTGCCCGATCCTATTTGAGCCGAGCAAAGGAGCCATAATGCTTCCTCTGCACGGCCGAGTGCCTGTGATAGTGAAGGATCCTAATTTGACCCCGAAGGAAATCACCAACTTAGGATATCGCTTCATAGGGGACCCTGATTGCGCAGAAAGCATACTGCGGAATTCGTGTCAGGGAATCATTGATAGGATTGATTTACGAAACGCAACCCCTACGACTCCGGGTGTTGTAGTCGGGAACGTGGAGAGTGATCTCCGTGGACCCGACGGCATCCCCGCTGTCGTAGAAGTGCCTGATGGAGAGGTTGAGGACATTGTTCTCCCTCCTCCTGTTCTTTCAATCGCTGAGCGTAACATAAGGGATTTGAAACAGCTAGCTAAACTTCCTAAGCATTTGGCTTCCCACCAGGAACACAATCCCTGGTGCCCAGGATGTGTCCTTGGACACAATAGGGCCAAACCCGCTTACCGTAAGGACCCTGTAGCTAAGCAGTTGAAATTCCAGGACGTTGTTAAGTTCGGAGATCTTATCCTTGGTGACCATGTCATTCTCCGCAACGAAACTGACATGTCGTTTGCCAGTGATAAGGTCATGCTGTGTTTGCTTGATTGGAACACTAAGATTCGTGGTGCTTTTCCGATGTCAACTAACAGCACTGATGAATCTGAACATGCAATGCGCGAATTTGTGAGCACTCACGAGTTCAGCTCCTTTTATAGCGACAACTCTAAGGAGCTCATAGGCGCTGCTAGAAACATAGGACTTGTGCACAAGAAAAGCATTAAGTATAAACACCAAACGCATGGCGACTCTGAAAACAATAATCAACAAATTCTCAAAGGAATCAGAGCTTCGCATGCGATTTCAGGAATCCCGCTGAACTTATGGCATCTTGCTGCGCCACATTGGTGCGTAGCCAACTCCGCCGAAGTTCATGCGAACGCCAGTGATGGAATGTCTCCCTATGAGAGACTTCACGGGCATGAATTCCTCGGAACCCTCTACCCTTACGGAGCTGCTATCAAGTTTAGGCCTCCTGGGGATAGGAATGAGGTTATCCGTGTCCATAAGGCCGAGGCTAACATTTGCGATGGTATTTTCTTAGGTTACCGTATGCATGCCGGCCATGAATGGACTAAAGCCTATATTTGCTGTACTTACGCTGACATGCTTACGTATGTGACGGGAGAAACTGATCATGTTCCTACTTATGATTCGTCAGAGGTCATTTTTGACCCTATCCCGTCATTTCCCTTAGCAGAAGCTAGGTTAACCATCAAGCGCGAGCGCACGCTCGAAGCTCTCCGTGATGATGCTCGCATCTCCATCGGAGAAATCCCTGAACTCATTGAGGAAGCTGTTGCAGTTCCCCCAATTGTTCCAGTGCCTGTTCCTGCCATTGAGAATGTAGCTGATGCAAGAACTCCGGTTCATGCGCTGCTTCTCAGGGGAGGCGGTTTCCGCCTTGATGGCACACCTGTTCGGTACAGAACAGGGTCCGATCGCCCTAGGGACCTTCATCCGGAAATCTGGGTTATGTTCTCGGAATCAGATAAACGGGATGAATGGGCCTCTAGAAATCGGAAAGTCAAGGCATTTGAGGAGGCTAAGAAGGCTTCCCACGCTCCAGGAGAAGGGGAGGTAGCAGCGGTTGCTGCAGCCTCTGCCTACAATCTTGGGCAGGACTCGCAAGCTAAAGAAACTAGGAGTGTTTTGATTGAATTTGCTTGCAGTCCGGAATCCAACTTGAGTCGTATTGCCGAGGAAGGGGGAATGTTTGCTTTTCGCATAACCGAGGATGTTGATGCGTTTTCTGATAGTACCCTCAAACAGGCATTAGACCTTGTGTCCGCTAAGACCCATTTGTGGGGCAGCCTACCTTGCACCCCATGGACACAGTTGACAAACATAAACATGAGGCACCCTGGATTTGCCGAGAAGCTCGCAATCCAGCGCGCTCAGTCTTTGCATTTGCTTAGACGCTTCATCAGCCTCGCCGAGAAAGTGCTTGCTGCTGGAGGTTCCGTATCCTTCGAATGGCCCAAATCAGCCTTCGGATGGAAAATTCCTGAACTTGTTGAGTTTATAGGAAAATGGGGCCTCAAGGAAGTGTGTTTTGACGGTTGTGCTGTAGGTCTTGAATTCCCTGAGGGTAAGATTCGAAAGCCCTGGAGGGTAGTGACCTCAAAGCAAGGGATTGTTGATGCTTTGCAGCCACACCAGTGTGTTTGTCCCAAGGGCTCTCACCTGAAGTGCGAAGGGAAGTTCACTGCTAAGTCGGCGTTCTACCCTGAGCTGATGTGTAAACTCATCATCCCCCAAATCAACCACTCCAATTCTTTGCAGCCCGCTTCAGTCGCTGTTGATCCTGTCGGCCCGAGTGATGTGTTTGTTCCTCCTTGGGATCCAAACAGGATTTACCCAGTATTCTCATCTGCTGATGCCTATTGGGCGCAGATTGAGAACGCTGCGGCTCGAATCTTCGCGCCCGATGCCAAACCAGCTTCGAGTGCGAATGCCGCTACCGCCAACTCTAAGTTGACGAAGGCAGAACTCGACAAAGCGCGAAGTCAGATCTTATTGGAATCCAGTGACCCGTGTTTCCATAGGGATAGATCTGACGTCCCGTTTCGTCTTTGGAATGCCATGGTGACGAAAACGCTTCACCCAGGCGACCCTCTTACGAGGTCTCCTCAGGCCAAAGCCGCAGTTAAGGCCGAGCGCATTTCCCTTGAGGAACGAAATACATGGAGTCAGACACCCCTCGACTTCCATAGTATTTCAAAACAGTTCCCCCAGGCGCATTTCGCCGAGCTTTTCTCGATCGTTGGCATCAAGAACGCAGAGGATTCGGACCTTTCCAAACACACTTGGAAAGGACGAATCGTCTTCGGCGGCCATCGAATCAGAAACGGCCAAGGCCTCGCCGTTCTTTTCAACGAGCTCACCTCTACCCCTTCGACTTTTCAAGCCGAACGGTGTTTGCTCGCAGGTCACGCTCTGAAAGAAGGCTTTGAACTGTTGCAGTCTGACTGCATCAGGGCATATGTCCAGAGCGACCTTGGAGGGGAGGACACATTTGTGTTCCTTCCCCAAGAATGGTGGCCCCCCGAAGCGTTTAACGCTGACGGGACCCCTAAGTTCAAGAAAACGGTTTTCCGCTTGAACAAGTCCCTCTATGGTCATCCCCTCGCCGGAGAGTATTGGAATCAGAAGATTTCAAAAGCTCTTATTTCCCGAGGGTTCCAAACCATTGAAGGGTGGCCAAGTGTTTTTCACAACGAGAAAACTAACGTCACTGTCGTTTTGTATGTTGACGATCTCATTGTGCTTGGTCCCATTGGGATTGCTTCGACTTTCCTCAAAGACCTGAGAAGGGAGATCGAGCTCGAAGACCCCGAGCCGGTTTCAAAGTACCTTGGAGTTCACCACAAGTTTTCCGATGACAAAACGAAACAAGTCAAGGAATACGAACTTTCCATGTGCGACTTCTTCAGGCAGGCCTGTGAGGTTTACACCGAGAAAACAGGTCTCACCCTCAAGCCCGCGGACACTCCTTTTGCCCCAGAATTGCCCAAAGACCAGACCATCGAATTGATGTCTAAGCCCGGCAAGTATGGGAGCGAGTCCGCAAGTCTTTTAATGAAACCGCTATATGGAGCTCGGGCTGTTAAGCCTGATCTCTGTGTGCCGATCCAGCATTTAGCTTCGGAGGTTTCTAGGTGGAGCGCTGAATGTGACAGACGTCTACATCGCTTGTACCAATACATCTACAAGAGCAAAGACGAAACGCTGAAGGGCAAGCTGAGTTATGCAAAAGGTACCACTTATCATCTCGATTTGTGGCCTGATGCAGACCTCGCCGGCAATCCTTTCACTGCCAAGTCTAGCTCAGGTGGTTGGTTAGAGCTTTGCGACTCGCACGGCAACTGCTTCCCCCTTTCATGGGGGAGTAAGAAGCAAGATTGCACCGCGAACCACACAGCGGAAGCGGAAACCTACTCGCTCTCCACCTGGCTGAGAGGTGACGGTATCCCTGCACAGTACCTTATGTCGAAAATCCTTTGTGACAAAGTCGACTTAAACGTGCATGAAGACAACGCTGCATGTATTATTGCCGTTGCCAAGGGATACAGTCCAGCCATGCGATATCTTCCACGCCAGACTAAGGTGTCTTTGGACTTCCTCCATGATACTACCACCGAGGAGAATAACCCGCTCGGTAGGATCAAGGTTGTCAAAGCTGACACCAAGATTCATAAGGGAGATTTTTTCACTAAAGCACTAAGCCCCAACGCGTTTGCCGAAGGGAAGAGGAGAATCGGCCTTGGCTGAGCTATGACCCGATGATCCTGCACTGAGACACCAACGATATAGCAGTGTTCTATGGCGAGTGATCGCCGTGTTCACACTTGTCGTTGAAGGAGCAATCTCCGTGATCTCAACGCAACCTATTTTGCCGGACATTTAATTTTCTTTTTCTGAACCGAACTTAATAAATATATCAGTCGTTTGAGAAGTAATTACCCTCATCGATTGTTACGCAACTCAGCTGCTTCCTCCAATGAGGGGCACGGGGATGTCCTACTCAAGGGGAGTGTGTGTAGATCTGCAGGGATCCACGGTTTCCTAGGACATGTACCGTGTGCATGCTTAGAGTATTATCCAAGAGTTTATGATGTGCGAACGGGGCCATGTTGGGTGTCGATGAGCATCCCTCCATGGCGCCTTGTAGCATATCATTATAACATTCTGTAGGAGTATAGCATGACAAGTATTTGAGGCATGTGCTCTGATTATGCTTCCTTCCGCAGAATATGTCTTTCGAGGTTCAAAAAGGTGCTCTGCCCAGGGTTCCCTTTAGCCTTGTATTGAAGGACTGATTCAAACGGAATCCATCCTTGCCCTTGTGCCGGCGGCCCTTTCGATAGGGACCGGCATCCAGGCAACCCTTTGCTCAATCCTGCACCAACTGAGTGCAGGGGTTATCAGTTATTCCACAAGCCCCATCGGGGGCCCTTACGCAGGTTATCAGCCGTAGGTGAGTACGAGGCCTTGGAAAGCCTGTCAGTACCCTACGAGCTCCGCAGCTATGCAAGACCATTCTGGCTTTACACCTCCATCCGCGGGGACATCGCCGGACAACGTGTTGACTTCAAGTGGTCCGACATGTGCTGATGAATACCAGACGCCACCCAAGTCGCAGAGAACTAGTGCTGCCCCTGCCGTGTGTGTTTCCGGAGTCCCAATCGTGGACGTAGCTTCTTCAGCAGTATCTATCCACTCTTCGGCTCCGTTGGTATCTATTCAGTCGTCGATTCCGGTAATGTCCGTACAGTCTTCGCATGTAGTATTCAATGATCCTACGATTAGCTCGTCTTCGTCTTCTTCGGCCGGTAGTGCCGCTGAGCTCGCCCATGCAAGGCTCAGAGAGGCGATGATAGCTCAACTCAGGGCTGAGAATGAGGTCAGGCACTATGCTGAAGTGGCAGCTCGAGCAACTCAGGAGCAAGCCGCTATAGAATCAGCACAGCGTGCAGAAGCCGTTCGCCTGCAGCATGCGAATGCAGCATTGCAAAACCAGGCTGATGCGATGCAGTCCGCACGAAACGATCTCGATCGTAGAGCGCACCAGCTTCGCAGCGAACAGGCAGAGATCGAGGACAGGCTCCGAAAGGAGCACGCCGCCATCGAACAACGGCGCCTCGAGCTCAACCACAGCATTGACTGCATGCAGCGGCAGTGGTGGGAAGCGGCCCCCGAGCCTCGTGCTCTAGGTCCCCAGGATCCCTTCACAATCCCTGCAGTATTTCCAATGGCTAATGATCCTATTCCAGTTCCAATGTCCGTAGATCTCCTAGGTTTTGAGCCCCCCGCGGCCACCTTCGGATTCGGAAGCCAGGAACCTTTGATCAGATTGATGAGCCAGGCATCGATGCGACCCGCTGCACGTTCACCAACACCATCGGCATCAGGGACCATGTATTCGCTTTGCAGTACAACCAACGTGAGTCCCGAGCCTCAGAGATTTGACCTAGAGTCATTTCATACC
>CALGTP010000775.1 GCA_937902105.1 uncultured Actinomycetes bacterium | reverse complement strand
GAAACGATCAAACTGTTGGCAGTAAATCGATTTCAACACGATGTCGGCAGCTTAAAACAGTGGTTCTTCTTGATTACTCGTTTATGGATGACTATCTAACTCTGGTAGCATAGTAGCGGTTACTTCGTACAATCAATCATAATTGTGAAGACAGAACGGGCCCGATATCTGAGACCCCAATGCTTTGCATGAATTTTCCACTGCTGCCAGATGATTCATCTCAGTTATTTGAGCCCTGATATAAGTCTGTTAACTTGCAAGCAAAAGTTGAACGAGTCAGATTTATGAAATATGAGCTTGGGTCCGAGTACTCACCCCTAAGCTACCCCAATATAGTCAAAAGTCAACTTCACTCATATATGCCGAAACCTATGATATCCATACCAATCGAAAGAACCACAAGCTAATCTCAATTGTAATCAAAGCTGACCTCATGTGTGGCATCTGGTTGCTTCTATTTCTTGCCATCTCTGTCACTAAGGGATAGCTTGATATTAATTTACTAGTATGGATTCCTCCTTCTCACGTCTAAACGCACCGAAAACTTCGGACCTTCATTGCTGGCCAATCGATGAAGCTGATATTAGCTCTCATGAGTTTTCGGATGAAGACCAGGACCAACTACTGAGAATCCTGCATGCCTACTAATCACTGAGTGATCAGGGCTTTTACGAGCCACATGTTCGAGTCACCCCGCAGGGAACGATACAACGCGTTGCCGAGGATGATGGATCATACTCGACGCTCGTCTAGATTCATGTCAATGCTGAAGTTTGCACGCAAGCTCCCAATAAAGCTGACTTCATAAAAGCGCTGGGATTCATCCGCCCTGAAGTGATGCACGAGACGCGTCTCCTCGCTGATGCAGGTTTTGATCGTTCGTGGTATCAGCTTATCGCCGACAGAGTCTTCCCAGAATGCTAACACATCGACTGTAAAATGTAGTCTACCAACCAACTCAAGCTCATCCACGACTGCCACGTCGCAATGCCGCGCTCGACTCTGAACTTCACTCGAGATTGGGCACCGTATCGAATGTCAAAAGGATACGAAAGTACGAGCTGCTGCAAAGTCAATTCGGAACGTACTCTGTATGGCCAGTTGGCTGACACGTATGGTTACGCCGCCATCAAAGACATCGTTGAGTGCGAGAGAAGGCATGCCGAGGCGACGCTCCTTGACCAGCAAATACAGGAAATCCGAAGACGATGGAAGAATGTTTTCGTGCGAGAGATGTGCTGTCTGCTGCGGGTGGAGCAGCCCCAGGATAACATTTCTGTCAGACACCAGCTGTATCTGTCGTAGGAAGAGAGGAAAGAGTGAGAATCACAAGCAAAATAGTGCCATCTCGAAGTAGCGCCACTGAGTCGACTCATTCCTTGTCCAGAATTCCCAAGCGACGCGATGATGTCTTAACTTTGAGCTTAACTAAATAGTTCTAAAACCTTAATGCCGCTTCTGATGCAATCATTCCTGATCATGGCCCAAGTAACCGTTAAACTTAGGATCGACCCGTTATAAAATACTTGGAGGCCGAAGGTTAGCTTCATTTCCACTTTGATTCTAGTCAATCAAATTACTCTATCGATTCCTCCTTGATCCTGTTCCTTTGAGAAGTTTCTCGCAAGATTTTTGAAGTCATCTAAAACTGCCATATTAGCTTTTACTGGCCGAGCTTCTGCGTGATTTCGCACTTGGGAGCAAGAAGAAGCTTATCCTCAGAGTCGGAACTTCTTGTCCTGCAAGATATGCGAATCAATCTCATGCATCTTTCTTGTAGCAGTTAACCATCGATGTTGTGCCGCTTAAAGGAGATCAACCTGAAGCTGAGCGAGTGTTTATCTCATCTTTCTCCAGTACTGCACCTCATGTCGTCCCCACTCTCGATCTTTGAAAAGTAGTTTGTGCCAATCATGTGCTTGGTAATTACTTAAGTGACTTTCAGTCTTCCCTCAAGTCGCCAAACAGGACGAACATCTTTGGTTGTTCTCCGCAGGCGAGGCAGACGATATGTTCGAGCTCGTCGCGTGGTAGATGCATGCCCTGCTCGAGATTTTCCCGGTTCCAACTGTTATACTGCATTTAGCAGCTGCAATACTTGCGCTGAATAGCCGCAGCGTACCAGCTTTACTACCTTGGTTCAAGCGCCAAAAGAGCCATCTGCTCTTCAAGTGTCATCCAGTGGTTCGGTCGTGCTTCTTAGATCTCCGCCTCTGTCAAAAAGAGTCCATCAGGAACTGGGATGCCCCAGGCTGCTAAATTTGCCATATCGTTATCGATCTGTAAACCGTTTTGCCAGGCGTGGTTGAAGTAGTCGTGCTGTTGTCTTGTCTGCATTATGCGAATGTGTCTGAAGATTAATGATATTGACGACGCGAAAAATTTGTCCGTTTAGTGCTAAACTGAATCTTTAGACGTCTTGGAACAACCTTACCGGCGGAGATATCAACGATTGCAAAACTAGTCAGTCTGAAAGGGCTGACCCTACTTCATCATTATCGGACCGATGCCCGATTCACTTCGTATCGTTTCGAAGAGTTAGTAAGTCATAACGTCGATACCATCCGAAACCTGAGCTGGGGTCCCAGCGCTGACCCCCCAGCTACCCCTGAGCTGAGGTCCCAGCGCTGACCCCTCAGCTCGGATTAATAGCAGCTTAGATCCCTGAACTGACCTCATAGCCGCTAAAAACTTGATCTCCAGCCGAGCCTAACACCACATGCAGGAACTTTCTGGATATCGTCTTTCACTCAATTTAGCGATAGAAACCAGTGGTAAAAACCAGTGCTATAGATATAAACCTGCTTCCGATTTGATCACGTTATGATGTGCTATTGGAGTTCTATTTATCTTCTTCCGTTTCGACTAGAAAATTTCATATCAGCCAGTAGTGATATTGGTAAAGCGATTTTCGGAAGTCGATGGCCAAG
>CALGTP010000774.1 GCA_937902105.1 uncultured Actinomycetes bacterium | reverse complement strand
TCGCCTCTATTCAACTACCGCCCACCCGAGCCATCATCCAACCACCGACCGTGGCCCTGCCTATGACTCCGGCTGGACTGAAAAATATTTCTACCCACCCACCGCCGCCCCAACTTCCCTTACCTTCCGATGAGGGGGTACCTCGAACTGATACCTTAACACCACCGGCGACTCGAGATGAGGGGGTAGCGGATCCCCAACCGCCGATACCCAAACCCCCAATCGAATCCTACGTTTCAGGCGAACCGTCAACTCAACTTGAGGGGGTGAATGAACCCAAAGACAACCCCGCCACTTCCTGCTTAGAGGGGGTGACCAACCTAAACCTCAGTAAGCAGGACAGTGTCGACGAGGCCATTACGAAATGTACAGTGGAATCAGTGGTCGACCTACTTTCAGACTCTGGAGGATTAGCCTACGCAGCCAAGTTGCTCGGACCCCACCAACACCCTCTACGTTGGGACGCCACCCGCCACCGTCGACCCACCAATGCGAATAATGCAACAACCACCCCTACACCGCATGTGACATCCTCCCTCCGCCTCCGTGGTAGCGGCACTAAGAAGGGCAAGAAGACCGCCACTCGCACGCCAACCCGCGGAACATTCGACACAGCTGACGACGACGACGAGACCCCAGACGACTCATCGACACTTCACCCCGACATTGAAGTCGTCGGCTCCTCCTCGGACCATGCTAGTACCATCTCCCCCTCACTACCTGTACACGCACCTGTACCAACGACGCCTCTCGACCCCTCAGCTGGCACTCGTGAACCCTCACCCACCGCTACCGACCTCGAGGACCTCCGAACTGCCACCGACGCAAATAGAGCCGCCCCTTGTGACCTGCACCTGCTCTCCGACGAATTCCGTCAATTCCGTTCTGATCAACGGGCCCGAGATCAGGCACACCAAGACGCGACTACACGCCTCACCCTGCAACTCGAATCGAACTCCCGCGCACAGTCCGTCAAAGACGACGGCCACGACGCGTCGCTCGCCGAACTTAGCTCCAGCCTTCGCCTCTTCACTGAAACCCAAGAAGCGAAGATTGATGAGATGAAGACACTCTTCTCCAACGCACTGCTCAAGATTCAAGGCGTCGCCTCTGGAGACCTCGACGAACCGGCACAACACCCACCTACGCCTGACGCACTCAGATCCACACCACCTCTCGCTGGAGCTCCAGGCGCAGATAGATTCACCCACCTCCCTTTCGGACGCGGTCGTCCCCTCCGCGGTTCCCCCCAACCGCACCCTCGCCTCACGCGCCCGGAGGCAGCCGGCCTATCAAGCTACGCCCGCAACCGTGGCTCTCCCCACCAGCGCGACTCGCTCGGTGAAAGTCCGCCAAACCCGCACGATAAGCGCAACGCTGCATATTGCCGCGCGATTGACATCGCCCGTGTGCAAGACTTCAAACGCTACGCGATTCTAATCGTCGTCGATATCGACGAGACCGCCACTGCCTTCGTCTCAGAACAGTTCCGTATATGGACACTCTCGCGCCCTCAGACCACCTCCGTCACCATCGAGACGGCGGTATGGAGCCTGTTCCGCATTAGTCTCCACGAGGCACAAATCGCTTTCACCGACCTCAAGGTCAAATTGTGTGACTTCGCCAATCGACTCCAACACGGCGAGGACACCGAAGACAGCCTCGACGGCATTTTAAGGGTCACGCTCCCCCACACACCGGGCCTTGATGCCCCAACAACTGTCAAGGGCGTACTTGAGGCACTCGTCGGAATGGACATTGACGAAAACGTGCGTACGGTCATAACTTCACATGTACCATCCTGCGCAGCCGTCAAGGCCACTATGTCTGCCCACCTCGCGCCACTACCGTCACCAACGAGGACCCGTGAACGCAACGATATACGCAGGACTCTCATGATCGCCCTTATGACCTGCCCGTACTCGGAAGAGCCCGTGAGCACACACTATGGAGACCATATCACAGAAACCCTCTCATCATCCTCCGAGCCCTCCCGCCGCACACTGTGGAATCGACTCCCTCAACTCGACGTCGCTGGCGCCCTGCCTTTGTGGACGCCTGGACTCAGCATCCAGGACTTCCAGCAGCTTCTCCTTACCACGCTCCATTCGGACACGACTTCCCTCATCGCCGACCTCCTCCGTGAGACGGACCCCCTTCAAACCATATTAGCGGCCATCCTTCGCCGCCACCACGATTCCGCCGAATTCACTACAATTGTCACAGCGGATGTCGCCGAGCACCTCAAATCCGAACTTGGGTACTATAAGGAACACAACGCCAACACCGTCGTCGAAGCGCAACGCAACCCAGCTGACCCTCGCCTTCAACGATCGTTTCTTAGTGTCCTGTGCGCCTGCCTAGCGGCGATACGCAGTGCATTTCTCGGTACCTCCCGCGACGGTGCACTCCACTCGGAGGCGCGCCAGTTCCTCACCCAACTCGCAACGATGAGACACCGTTCTGACGTTCACTACCTCCTTGAAGCCAACTCTTACTGGCTACGTTACACAAAGCTGTGGGGCCCAGTTCTACTCCTCAACCTCTGCGATGGCGGCCAATTACAGACTTTGTTACCATCCATCACTGCCCGCCTCACCCCAGACATGCAGGAGCGCATCCTGCTCTTCTTCGGCGACATTGCACACCGCCTTCGTGCCGCACGCGATGCTGGCACCTTGCCAAAGGCCTTCGCCCTCCAACTGTCGAGCATCCTCGGGAAGCCCCTACTTCTCCACTCCACTATCCCGTCCCTCCCCACTTACGCTGAGTTCTCCGACCAAGTCGAGGACCTATCCGACCTTCATCGCTACGAAATGACCCGCGGCATACACACCCACCGTATCGCACACCCCGCCGACCTCGCCTTCGTTGGTAAAACGGGCGCGCTCGCTGACTGGTGGCCCGCCATGATCCGCCACGTGCTGGGGCACCATAAACGCATCCTCGTCGCACCACCCGACCAAATCGCTCACGTCGCCTGGGACGACATCCAACCCTCGATCTAACACGACTACGCTACGACTGCACAGTCCCTTCATCAGTTGGGAGACGTACTCTAGATTGGAGCTCTCGTACCACTGCGAGCTCGAGGGGGTGATGATACGTCTCCACCCTATTTACATGATCACCGGGGATCCCCACGTCCCGCCTCGCGCTACTCGAGCGGTATACACATCCCG
The DNA here is from genome assembly GCA_937902105.1 of uncultured Actinomycetes bacterium. GTDB lineage: Bacteria > Actinomycetota > Acidimicrobiia > Acidimicrobiales > Ilumatobacteraceae > Casp-actino8. The sequence continues at coordinate 272 of CALGTP010000774.1, read as the reverse complement.
GGGCGATACACACGCCCCGGATATGAAACCACCGTAGTTGCATGAAACCACCGCGCTTTCTAGCGCGGGCACCTAGAGGGGTACGTAGCGTTCGAGATACAGTGGCCACGAGAGTGACCCGATAGATCCGTCGCCGTCGGCTCTGCCTGACAACCAACCAGTGCTCGTACTCAGTTATAACCATGCTCTATAAGCCCTCCATACTCAAGCTCATCAGTGGTAGCCGACGGACGGGGATCACCGGGGAAACAAAAGTGCCTGGTGCTCCGCAC
>CALGTP010000773.1 GCA_937902105.1 uncultured Actinomycetes bacterium | reverse complement strand
CCCCAATGATCCACTCCCTCGTCGGCCAAGCAACACTTGGAGGTTGCGGTGGAAATGGAAATAGTTCGCTCATAAAAAATCCTCAGATGAAGAATCATTGCGCGTTGAAGTGACATCGAGATTGCGCAACTTGCCGTCAACTTTCGGTGCTGGACTCGAGGCGATGCGCACAGCCTCCTCGACAGAAGTCGCACGGTTCATCATCGCTCGATAGTTCTCCTTGACAAAGCCAGTTGAAATCATGTGCTCAAAGGCTTCGAAGAGCCGCGCGTAATAACCGGTTCCATCCAGAAAGACAACCGGTTTAGTGATCAGCCCTAGTTGATTCCATGTGAGAATTTCGAACACCTCATCAAATGTGCCAAACCCCCCAGGCAAAACTATAAATCCAACTGAGAGTTCCTCCATGCGCGCCTTGCGTTCGTGCATCGAGTTCACAATCTCTAAAGTCGTGAGTCCTTGATGGGCGGTTTCAGCCTTGACGAGATGCTCGGGTATCACGCCATGCACTTGGCCGCCGCTGTCGAGTACTGAGTCGGCAATCAGACCCATCAGCCCAATTCGACCGCCTCCATAGACCAAGCCATGTCCTCCGGTCACCAATGCCGACCCCAGAGCCACAGCCTCGGCAGCAAACTCTGGGGTTAAACCAGAACTGGAACCGCAATAAACGCCGATATTGCGACCCATTGCCTGCGTTGCCATTTCTCAAGCCTGACACATCAAGGGGTGAGTGGGATGCGCTCAACTGGAGGTGACGCTTGACCATGATGGGACTCAGATTTGAGGGACCTCCGACTTCCCGCATATATCCCGCAGATGGGTAGCGTTTCACCCATGAGTCCACCTTGCGTTACCCCCGACTTGCAGACCGCCGCTGAGGTCATAGATCTCTGTTCACGGGTCGTGACCCAAGGGCTTCGTCAACTTTCCACCACTGGTGGAGCCGACAAACATCAAGTCTTGGCCTATGACTTGGCCCATGCCGCTTCGGCAGTTGAGACGGCACGTTCACTTCTTGATTACGGCTCCAAGGGCGACCATGAAGGTCTGATCGCCTGCGCCTTTACAGCCGATATGGCTCACGAGTTAATGACCAAGTTGATCGGTCGCGAAACCCTATGGGGACTCGAAGCAAACTCGTTATCCGCAACCTTGCCGTTCATCACCGTGTACCGCGATCCAGAATTCATAGCATCGCTGGCCGATGTTCAAGGGCCACGGCACCTAGATGACGACTTTGAAATGGTGCAAGACACCTTTCGCTCCTTCACCGACAAAGTGATCTCTCCGCGTGCCGAACATGTGCACCGCTATAACGAAGATGTTCCCGAAGAAATCATTAGTGGTCTCGCCGAGATGGGTGCTTTCGGCCTATCGGTACCTGCCGAATACGGTGGTTTTTCCGAAGGCGGTCAAGGTGAATATATGGCCATGGTGGTGGCTACCGAAGAACTCAGTCGCGGCAGTTTGGGCATCGGTGGATCATTAATCACGCGTCCCGAAATATTGACTCGCGCTTTAGTCAAGGGTGGCACCGAAGCCCAGAAACAAGAGTGGCTTCCGAAATTAGCAACTGCCGAAGTGATGGTTGCCGTCGCCGTAACCGAACCCGACTATGGCAGTGACGTGGCCGGCATCAAAGTGACTGCCGTGCCTGCAACAGGACCCGATGGCCAAGCCGGCTATGTCATCAACGGTGTGAAAACATGGTGCACCTTCGCTGGCCGAGCAGATGTTTTGATGCTCTTGGCACGAACTGATCCAGACCGCTCAAAAACTCACCGTGGTCTCAGTCTGTTTATCGTTCCTAAACCTCGGGGTGACGCTCACGGATTTGAGTTCACACAAAATGTTCGTGACGATGGCTCTGTCGGCAAGATGGAGGGCCGCCCGATTGACACCATTGGTTATCGCGGCATGCACTCCTACGAAATCGCCCTAGAAAACTGGTGGGTCCCCGCCACCAACTTGATTGGTGAAGAAGGTGGACTCGGCAAAGGCTTTTACTATCAGATGGAAGGCTTTGAGAACGGACGATTGCAAACTGCTGCTCGCGCCGTGGGTGTCATGCAAGCTGCCTATGAAGCTGCCTACGACTACGCCCACAACCGCACCGTCTTTGGCAACAATGTTGCCGAGTACCAACTCACGCAGGTCAAGTTAGGTCGCATGGCTGTTTTGATTCAGGCTGGTCGACAGTTCGGCTACGAGGTCGCAAAGTTGATGGCCAAAGGTGAAGGTACGACGGAAGCCAGCATGGTCAAGGCTTACGTCTGCAAGGCTGCCGAATGGGTCGCCCGTGAAGCGATGCAAATTCACGGTGGCTACGGATACGCCGAAGAATATTCGGTCAGTCGGCTATATGTCGATGCACGAGTTTTATCAATCTTTGAAGGTGCCGATGAGACATTGTGCCTCAAGGTCATCGCTCGTCGATTGCTCGACAATATTCAGTGAAGCTGATGCACCATCACGGTGTAATCGTCGCCAGTGATTGAGCCATCGCCATTCCAGTTTGAATATTCGGCAACAAAAGTCAGGCCTGCGGCCAATGCATCGCGTTGATAATCAGCACCGAGATATGCATCGCCACGATCCTCCAAGGAAAATCCCGATATCAGAAATCCGCCAGGAACAATATGTTGGGATAAAGATTTGATGATCGCTGCTTGCGACCCTGGGGCACAAAAAAGTGGAATGTTTCCCGCCATCACGACCACTTCACTTTTTCTAGCTAACGCGAGTTTTGACAAGTCGGCAACATGCCACTCAATATCTGAGGCCTTACTTCGTGCTCGGGCAATCATGTCGGGGTCAAGATCAACTCCCACGGCGTGATGGCCACGTGATGTCATTTCAATGGCTAGGCGCCCAGTGCCACAACCCGCGTCCAATAAAGAAATCTTCTGCTGAGGAAATAATCGCTCAACGAAATCAGCCTCACCGTGGATTGAATCACCACGCTCGGCCATTAATGCGAAGCGTTCGTCGTACTTCAGTAGATCAACGGTGCGACGCCATTCGATCCATCTTGGAGATACTTGCCAACCAGGAGCGTCGGTCATGCTAAGAGTTCCAGAAGCGACCGCACCCGATAGAAGTCACTACCCGCGTGGTCGTCATAAGGGTCAAGTAATACGGGAACCAGTCCTGCATTGCGCGCCCCGGCGATATCCATCGTGACCGAATCGCCGACGTAAGCCACGCGTGAACGATCAATGTCGGTCAGTGCTGCCAATCCAAAATCAAAAATACGGGGGTCAGGTTTCGCCACGCCAACAAGAAAACTGTCCACAACGATGCGAACTGGGACACCAGCACCTAGACCCACCTGACAGACACCCGAGCGAGACAAGATGTCCTCAATCTGACCCGAGGCGTTACTCACGACACCGACGGGTACGCCTCTGTCATAGAGACCACGCAACGCCTGAACACTGTCTTGTAA
>CALGTP010000772.1 GCA_937902105.1 uncultured Actinomycetes bacterium | reverse complement strand
CATCCGGAGGGCATCACTCCATTTCTGTGGGGCGAGCGCTTTCGTAAAGATGTCAGCCGCCTGTTCGAGCGTGTTGACATACTCTACGGTGACAACGGAGCCCTCCTCATTAAACACCTCAGCCAACCGCGCCAAGTTTACCTTGTGCGTGCGGTTGATGTGGCGCATCTTAGGAGAGTAGCCCTTGCGAATGATCTTGATCGTCGCCTCGTTGTCCTCAAGGACCTGTAGGTCCATGGGCCTACCAAGCGCTGCCTCCCAGTAGTTCATGGCAGGCAGGGCTTCTTGGTACAAACTGAAGGCAAGCGACACGATCTCCGACTCTGTCGTAGAGCCGCTGACGCATGTCTGTCGCTTGGAAACGCACGAGAGTGGGAAAAAGGTGTTCGGTCCCACCAGCACCAGGAAACCACCGTTTGTGGACCTGGCTGTGAGACGGCACCCTGCGTAGTCAGCATCAACATACAGTCGAAGTGACAAGGCACTAGCAGGGTCGGCAACCTTTCCGCACAGTCTGTACTCAGGAGTACCCTTCAGGTAGCAGACTAGGCGATACAGCATGCGGTCACAGTTCCGAGACCACGAGCAAACTTGTGTCGCCAGGTCGCCGATGGGCTTAAGGATGTCTGGCCGTGCCAAACGTCCTAGCCAAAGGCATTTCATCAAGGCGCTGCACGCGTTGGGTGCAAGCTCGCCAGCGATGTCATCATCCGAAGCTATGAGTGAGCCTTCCGGACAGAAGGGAGTCGCAGCCGGTTTCAACGGCTTGGACCCAGGGAGGCTCTCATAGAGGTCGCAGCACGACTCGCAGTACTCCTGCATGTTGAAGGCCAAGCCTTTCACACCATTCAGGTTCACTGTGTCGTGGTTGCGTCCCAGGATACGTCCAACTTCGGTGATCTCGTCTATGTCGACGTGCTTCATCATCTCAGCCCAGAAGGGCTCATGGAGAGCCTCCGGGCCACTGAGATTGAGGTCATCAACGTAAACGGACAAGCACAGCCCAGCATACTTTCCTTTGAAGGTGTAGTTGCTAGGGAAGCCATCAACGACCGAGCCGTTAAACTCCGGTCCCTTGACGATAGCCTCGAAGTGCCTTTCCCAGTGCGGGCCAGCCTCAGGGTGCCCGTAGAGGGAGCGTTCAAGCACACACACTGGTTTGGTGTACTTCCCGCGCCACTCTTTGGGCCACAGCTCAGGCGGTAACGCAACCCACGTCTTAGCCTTGCTCTTGAGAAGGCTTTGGATGTAGGCCTTTGTTGCATCACCACATGTGGTCTTATGGCCGGGCAGTTGCCCGTACGCCAGGTTGTTGTTCAGACCAGCAATGGACGTAGGGTTTGCTGCTAGCGTTTGGTACACAGCAGCAGCTCCGTACTCGTCCGTCGCGTTGTCCCCTCGGTACACTATGCGTCCCTTGAGGATCCTGAGCCATTCGGCTAACTCGCTGTGCTTCTCACTGCAGATGGACATAAGGTGCCCGAAGTGGGACTTCTGTCCTGCAGTGCGAGCCTCGTGAGCGACATCAGCTTTCTCCCTGACAGTTTCAAGGAGCCAGGTGCGCTTAGACAACAAACCATCAGCCTCAGCCTTTACGGCCGAGATAGCTTTTGGATCGTTCATCATCTCTTTTCGCGTGAGCAGGCGGGTGACCGCTGCGTGTACCTCTGGAGCGCCAATGGCGTCATCACAGAGTACCTCAAGCAGTTCGTCAAGACCCTCTGCTTCAAAAACAAAACCGGCAGGCTGATTAAAAACTTCGTTTGCGTTGTCGCTCTTCGGGTTGTGACCCGAATCGAAGCTAGACTTAGGCTTACATATCATACACGGAACATGTCCGTGAACCTTCTCAGGATACAATGAAGTTATGATAGTTTCACACATAGCTTTGGGGTAGAAGGCAGTATTTGCCGTTTTAGATCCCTCAGCATGACAGTGTTTGAAGTCCTTATCATGTCTGCACTTGTGTTGGTTAAGATTGTTGGCAAAAGTGGAAGAGGTAGTAATGACTCTCCAACCTTTCTTGATGGGTTCATTCTCCTCAGACACTAGGCCAAAGTCACAACCATCAAACACAGCTTCATACGTTGAGTGCTTCAGCTGAAAGGACACAAGCTCGGGAAGCAGCCAGCCAGCGCAGCTCTTAGGCCACTCAAAACTGACATCACCTCCTCGTTCAATGATACGATCAGCAACTCTTAAAGCGTGTGCTAGCATGGCGCGTGCTTTGATTCGTCTCCTATCTAGCCTACGTTTGTATTTCTCGCCATGCTTCTTGATCGACATGTGCTGCCATATGCTCCAAACGGTACATGGCAATGAGACCCACAAATTTGATCCAGGGCTCACGTCAACAAACTGTAACACTTGTTCGATCACGGCAGGGTCCTCTAAATCAGCCCAATCCTTAGACAACCTAGAAACTTCTATCCCATAGTATTCGCCAACATCACCCAACGTGCTCTTAGGTCTGCAAGCATACTCAATGAGTGTGTTACTGCCTACAAGCCGTTTTCTTTTCGCTGGGATGCGTGCCTGCGGAGTCGAGGCCATGGCAGCTGCCAAGGCTTCAGTCTGTTCTTCCTGGAAGTACTGAACTTCCTTTTTCTCAAAAAATGCAAGACACTCTGCGGCTATGTCGTCAATCTGACAGATGACGGCAGATGCTCCGTGGCAACTCTGGGGCCTAGATTTGTTACTAGTGTTGTTACTGTTCTTGCTGCGACTCATCTGCTTAGCTAGTGCTTGAGATGCTGACATTGACAGGCTTTGGGTGATAGGAGCGCACTTAGCGTCTTCACAATCACCCCCCTGATTGTGCACCTCATCATAAACAAAACCTATGCAGCAGTTATGGTCGTAGTCATTTTCAGTACTAGTGTTTGGGTAGTTTTCTTGCGTGGTGGGAGCGCCCTTGGCGTCCTCACCACCCCCCTGATTGTTCAGGTTCAGTTGATATACAGCTACTAATGCAGTGGAATCGGAGGCGCTGGCATTAGAGTCAGGAAGCGCTGGCGGAATGCCTGCAGCTTTCTTCTGCTTCTCAGCGGCCTGCTTTGCCTCTTTCTCAGCATACAATTTAGCAAAACGAGCTCTGCAAGCCGGAGAATGATTTGTAGTGCCGTTCTCACACCCTTTACACTTAAGTCCAATAGAAGGCCCAAACTCGATTAAGGTGTTTACGGTGATGTACACACCTCTCTTTTTCTTATCCTTATCTAGAATGGTTGGGGCACTATCGAATGGCAGTGGGGTGATATTAACAAGGTCGGACACTTCTCCCCGTAGCTCGCGCTCTTTGGCGGCAGCAAGCGGAAAAACCACCTGCTCTGGGACAAACAGTTCACGCTCATGCACTTGAACTGGTCTAGACGATTTATTCGAGCGAAGGTTCTCGAGATCCAAGATCAGCACGACCTCACGGTATGCCAGTCCATGCCCGAGGCTCCAGCCCGCCATCAGGCCAGGCTTTGCCCTTGGTTCAAATTTGAGCGTGTCATCTGTCCTGTAATAAACAAGAGCACCAAGTGGAATCATCTTGCCCCCGAACGGCTCGCCGAGTGCAGATTGCCACTTTGAAATTGAAGCATCATCGAAAGCTGGCTGCGTTGCTGAAAGAACGATGGACGTATACGTCATCGATAAAGGCCACAGTGGATGATCAAAGCCGGCCTGCAAATGTTGGGCACGGCAGCTCTCCTCTTGAAGGCCTATCTGTCTTTCGCATTGACCGTGGTGAGGCTTGTCTCGCGGGATAGCTGGAATTGGCGCCCAGCCCTGCAATGAAACAGCCTCCGTCAGCTCTTGAGCGGCATCGCTCGTGACTTCAACTTCAGCACTACCTCGTCCTTTGAAGTGGCGCAAGCTCCTCCTGTTGGACTCTGTCGACTTGTTTGTCTGTGGGTAGTCGATGCTGAGCCCTGTTCTCCTGCAAAGAACCTTCAGGCACGCAGTCTCGCCTCCTCCTCCGTGGCTGGCCTCGCCCAAGATGACGTGGTCTGCCCTGAGAAAGGAACGAGGCGGTGCCGCATTGATCTCTGCGGTGACGGCTTCCTTCTTCTCCGGCGTCTGCTTCTTGTGATGTCGCCTCTTCATCTTTGCCCTCATGCATATTGAGCAATACGGGTTCTTTGGGAAGTGAGTCAGCAAATGTAAAGGAGTCTTTGATTCTCTTAACAAGCGCTTCCTCTTGTCAGGCGTCACATCTTCGAGGTCTTCGACGTCGGGAATGTCAGCTTCTCGTCCTGCGATGGCGGCCTGGTAAAGCTCGTCATCTTCTCCGTTTCCAAAACACGGGATGCACAACTTGTCAGGCGCAACTTCCGCGGCTGGATCCGGTGCAACTTCTTCGGCCGGGGAGGGAGCGCCATCAGGCGCATCACCTTCTCCGCTTGTAGACTCTTCCTGGCTGGGAGCTTCAACAAGAGTGGAGCTCAACGAACTTGGAGTTGCTGGAATCCTCATTTTCAGTCTATCAAGCTGCTCCGTCACTCGTACCGTGTCTGCAAAAACGGGGCAGAACTCTTCGACTCGGGTCGCAACGCATTTTGCGAAGTCTGGACAACCGATGCGAAGCTGGTCTATTTGTGATGGAGGTACTAAGAAGGGATGCTCATAGTCCCATGGCAGCCAGATGAAGGCATATCCCTGGTTGACAGCTCCTCCTAAGCACTTGGCAGCGGGGCAGTGCGGGTGAGGCACGTACACCTCGGTTGGTAGTTGCTCCTCGAAGAGTTTGCTCTCGACAGTGAAGGCGGCGTTGCCGTCCATTTCACCTCCTCCAGTACTGAAGTACACGCGCTGGCGTGCCTCGTGAATGAAGCGCCGGACTTCTTCTCCGAATGCGTACGGTGATCCAAGGTCTCTACCAGTCCCGGAATCAAGGAGCCACTCAACTGCGATGTCTACCCACAACGGTTTGCCACTTCTCCCTCCTCCTCTCCTGACAATCTTTCCAGGAGTGGCATTCACTGGTGATGAAGTGGTTGCCGGGACGTGAACACGGTCCTCGGCAGTCTCCGAGAAACTCTGCTCGGTGAAGTTGGGAAGGTGACTGAGCGCTATTGGCGTCTGCAAGTCCCTTGGAGCCTCGGCGCGAAGGCAAATGTCCAATCGATCGGCTGAAACATCAAGCTCAGGCTTCGGCAAAATGCCGCTACAAAGTGCCAGAACCCTTGTCACAGTCCTCATGAACTTCCCTCCGGTCCGCACGACGGCTGACCCAATCTTCATACTGTCAGCGCCAGGCAACATCGTCAAACCAACGATGCCTGCGACAGATCCTGGTACCTTGCCCTTTGCCGCAGCCTTTCCCTTGGCTGGGGTGGCAGGCACCTCATGCGAGAATGCGCAGTTCGGGCCGGCATGGCACGTTCCTTTCGGAAAGTAGACGCACGGCGTTGACGCCTTCTTCGCAGCGGTCCACGACTTTACGGGAACCTTGCCTTCTGGAGGCTTGGGCACGGCAGGCCACTTCTTCGGAGCCTTCGGAGTCTGTTCTCCGCCTTTGCCCTTGCCCTTGGCCTTGGGTTCTTTCCCCTTGCCTTTGCCTTTGGGATCTTTTCCCTTGCCTT
>CALGTP010000771.1 GCA_937902105.1 uncultured Actinomycetes bacterium | reverse complement strand
CAGTGTGGAGCCCGAGAGGAGAATCGAACTCCTGACCTACGCATTACGAGTGCGTTGCTCTACCGACTGAGCTACCCGGGCAATGGCTAAAAATCCTACCGCCGAGTTGGTGGTCCGACCATTCGACGCCACACACCCGCCCTAAATCAGAGGGCGATATTCGGCAAGGACATCAAAAGGTTCTCGAAAAGTAACTTTTCGTTGACATTGCGGCTGAGGGCCACGTTGGCATCCCTCAGTTTTTTGACCGCCCGCACATACGATTCTGTCTGGTACATAGCCGTTGCCGTCGTCGAGTGTTTGAATGCTTCGCTGTACACCAAGGTCAGCAATCGCAGTCCTGATCGCAACTCATCCGTGCGATAGCGACGCAATTCGCGCTTGTGTTTGTCGCCCAACAACTTGCGTCCACTACCGCGCTCGCCCAAATATTTCACGCGGTCTTCTAACTCTTCAAGTTCTTTAGCTTGCTTCGCCTCAAATGCCACAAGTGAAGATTCCACCGCACCGAGTAATTCGGCTGCGAGCGCAATCGCCCGCGATGTGGTGCCATCCAATCGTTGTGGAATATCGGCGAACAGAGCAGTACGCGCCGTCAAGGACGAATCGTTGACTAAAACTCGTGCTCGTTCTAGGTCACCAGCAGCAACGTGGGCAACTGCTTGCGCCTTGTCGGGCGCTATACCCTCAGCGACCAATTGCTGAACGATTAACTCATCGGAGATCGGAACGAAGTCAATGCGAACACATCGTGAAGCGATAGTGATCATCGTGTCAGGGACATCGTCGCTGAGCATAATCATCACCGTTTGACCATCAGGCTCTTCAATGGTCTTCAATAATGATGCACGCGCCCCATCGGCGAGGAGATGAAAGTCATGAACGATGATCGCTCGAGTCGAACCTTCAACGGCAGATCGTTCGGCAAGTTTGATTATTTCATCGCGTGCCTGATCCATGCTGATACCCGCGCCTTCACGTTCAACTTCGTGAACGTCAACGTGAATACTGCGCAACACCAAATCGGCCGTGCGCTGGGTGCTGTCTTCTGAACCCTGCAATCTCACCGCCGCGAAAGCGCGAGCAGCGATTTCTTTCCCACAGCCTGACGGGCCAACAAAGAGATAAGCGTGCGCTGGTGATTGAGCAAGGGCACGCAACTTGGTCAACGAATATTCCTGACCGATGACTGCGTCGTACACCGATGCGGTCACCATCTCAGAGGCCTAAGCGCTCTTTGACAGCCTGTCGGACAGCTGCTGAAATGACATCTGCGTCGCCAGTCGCGTCAATGATGACCCAACGCGATGGGTCATCTGCTGCCATAGCTTGAAAACCATGAGCGACGCGCGAGAAAAAATCACCGTCTTCTTGTTCAAAGCGATCCAGTGCGCGATGCGCTAAGCGACTCATGGCATGTTCGTGGGGAACGTCAAGTAGGAAAATCAAATCTGGCCAGCGCGATTGCAAAGCCCAATCATTGACGGAGCGAACAGTGTCAATCGGGAGTTGGCGCCCATACCCCTGGTAGGCGATGGTGGAATAAACGCTTCGATCACTCACTACATGATGACCTGCTGACAACGCCGGCTCTAAAACCTCACTGCGATGTTGAGCGCGATCGCCGGCAATGAGCAACGCTTCAGCGATTGAATCAAGATGGGTATTACCGATGTCATGTAACACCTCACGAATGCGGGCTCCGATATCTGTGCCACCCGTTTCGCGAGTGAGGACAGTCCCTGGATCAAGCACGCGTAGCGATTCGGCGAGTCGCAATGCCTGCGTGGTTTTTCCACACCCTTCGATTCCCTCGAATGCAATGTAGAAAGGCTTGGTCATTCTTCTGGCTTCTGAGCTTTCTTTTTCGGCGCGGCTTTCTTTACCGTAGCCTTTTTCAGAGCGGCTTTTTTCGGCGCGGCTTTCTTGGGAGCCGCCTTCTTTACCGCGGCGGGTTTTTTGGCTACTGCCTTCTTTGCCGCAGCCTTCTTTTTCGGCGCAGCACCCCGTTTGGCAGGACTTTTTTGTCCCGGTACAAGTCCTTTTTCGATCATCACTTCACGACGCACTGCCAACAACTCATAAGCCCGCTCGGGCAACATATCTTCAAGATGATCACCCTTACCGAGTGAGGCATTGACTTCGCCATCGGTGACATACACGCCGAACTTGCCGTCTTTGGCAACGACTGGGCGGTTATTCGAAGGGTCAGTACCGAAGTCACGCAGTGGGCCGCTATTTGGTGATGCGGAGCGACCTCGGCGAAATACTTTTGGGAGTGCATAGATCGCTAACGCCTCATCAAGAGTGATTGTCAGTAAGCGTTCTTCATTATCAATCGTGCGGTAATCCTTGACTTTTTGTAGATATGGTCCGAACTTTCCGTTCTGGGCAGTGATTGTTTCACCATCGCCTGGATCAACGCCGAGGGTGCGTGGCAAGGTCAAGAGTTGTTCAGCATCATGCATCGTGATGCGATCAAGAACCATGGTCTTAAAGAGGCTGACCATCTTTGGTTTTTCCATACCAAGTGGTGGGTCTTCCATCGTTCCCCATTGGACATACGGTCCGAAGCGGCCATTCTTGGCAAAGACCGGACGACCATCAAATTCACCAATCGGCTCATCGCTCTTGGGCATTGCGAGAAGACGTAACGCCATATCAAGAGTCAACTCATCGGGTGCGAGGGAATCGGGCACGGAAGCATTTTCGTCGCCGCGCTTAACATACGGTCCATATTTTCCAGGCTTGACAACAATGATCTCGCCCGTGGTGGGGTCAGCGCCGATGGTGAATGAGTTAATCGTGACTGGATCAATGCCGGCGATATTTTGTTCAATCAATCGCTTGAGACCTAGTTCAATGGCGTCACCTTCGCGGCCTTCTTCAATCAGACCAAAGTAGAAATCCTGTAGCCACTTATCCTTGGCGAGCCTTTTTTGTGAAATCTCATCAAGAGACTCCTCAACGCCAGCGGTGAACTGATAGTCAACCAATCCAGCGAAATGTTTTTCCAGCAAGTTCACCACTGCAAAGGCAGTCCAAGTCGGCACAAGCGCCTGCGCCTTTTTCCAGACATATCCACGATCCTGAACAGTCTGAATGATTGATGCCCACGTGCTTGGACGACCAATACCCAGCTCTTCGAGTTTTTTGACGATGGATGCTTCGGTGTAACGCGCTGGTGGTGTGGTTTCGTGACCACTTGGATCAAGTGATGAAACCGCTACTACATCGCCGACTTTCAAGATCGGCAATAGTGCTTCACTCTCGACCTCGGCTGTATCTTCATCACGTGATTCTTCGTAGGCACGGCGGTGACCAGGAAAAGTAATTGTCGTGCCACTGGCGGCGAATTCACAATCGTTGGCTTTGACCGAAACAGATCCGGCAGCAATACCACCGAGACGAATCGACACCGTGACACCAGCAGCATCAGGCATTTGCGATGCCAAGGTACGTTGCCAAATCAAACGATACAAAACCATCGCTGGGCCGTTGATTTGCGATGAAAGGCTTTCTGGTGAACGCATCGGCAGAGTTGGTCGAATAGCTTCGTGGGCCTCTTGAGCGTTCTTGACTTTGTTTGCGTAGCGACGCGGGGAATCAGGCACATAATCAGCGCCGTAGTCCTTGCGAATCTGAGCACGGACTTCAGTGAGTGCTTCATCGGCGAGGGTCACCGAGTCGGTACGCATATAAGTAATGAATCCGCCTTCGTATAAACCTTGAGCGGTGCGCATGACTTGCTGTGCCGAGAGGCGCAACTTGCGACCTGCCTCCTGCTGCAATGTGCTGGTGATGAAAGGTGGCTTGGGCGACGAGCGATACGGCTTATCTTCAACCGAGCGGACATTGATCGTGGCACTGTGCAGGCGGTCAACGAGTGACATCACGACCGATTCAGTGAGGACGACAACACCAGCCTTGACTTTGCCGAAACTGTCGAAGTCTTTTCCGGTAGCGATTCGCTGTCCATCGACTTCAAGCAAGGCCGCTTTAAATGATGGACTAGTTGCCGACAAGAGGTCGAGGCCCCAATACCCAGCAGATACGAAGGCGATGCGATCACGTTCACGCTCAACGATGAGTCGCACGGTGGGACTCTGCACACGACCTGCGGATAACCCACGATTCACTTTGCGCCATAACACCGGGGAAACCTCGTATCCGAATAAGCGGTCGAGGATACGGCGAGTCTCGGCGGCGTCGACCAAGCCGTAATCGAGATCTCGTGGATGAGCAAAGGCATGGTCAATAGCTGTCTTAGTGATTTCGTGAAACACCACACGGTGCACGGGCACACCAGGCTTGATGGCCGACTTGAGATTTTCCAGAAGGTGCCAACTGATGGCCTCACCCTCACGGTCCTCGTCGGTTGCTAGATAGATGGCACTGGCCTTCTTGGCAAGGACTCGCAATTCCTTGACGATCTTTGTTCCGCGCTCTGTCAGTTCGTATGTCGGCTTGAAATGATTATTGACGTCAACAGCCAAACCTTTGGATGGCAGGTCAGCTACGTGTCCCACTGAAGCCAGGACATCAAATCCGGCACCAAGCAAAGAACCGATGGTTTTGGCCTTTGCTGGTGACTCAACGATCACGAGGGGTTTGGATGAAGTGGTTGCCATGGCTGATGATTAAAGCACCTGTTTTTCGGATTGCGCGGATCTTCCCTCAACATTGATGCGTGGAAGGACCCGATCAAGCCACTTTGGGATCCACCAATTACGGGCTCCTAAAAGTTCCATCGTCGCAGGTACAAGCACCATTCTGACCAATGTGGCGTCGATCAGGACAGCCACGGCGAGACCCAGTCCAAAAAGTTTTATGGTTCGGTCGTCTCCAGCCACGAAACTGCCGAAAACGGCGACCATGATTAAAGCGGCGGCCGTAATCACCCGGGCGGTGGCCGCCAGACCGTCGGCAACTGCGCTGGCATTGTCGCCAGTTCGGTCAAATTCCTCCTTCATGCGTGAAAGTAAGAACACTTCGTAGTCCATCGAGAGGCCGAAAACGATGGCAAAAAGCATCATCGGGATGAATGGATCGATCGGACCTGCCTGTCCAGCACCGATCAAACCGGATCCCCAACCCCATTGGAAAATCGCCACGACGATGCCGTAGGCGGCACCAATAGAAAGCAGGTTCATGATGACTGCCTTGAGAGGAACGAGCAAACTGCGAAAGACAATCATCAGTAGTAAAAATGAAAGCAAGAGAACTGCGCCGACGAATAAAAAGATTCGCTCAGCGAAATAATCGCTGAGGTCGACACCGATCGCCGTGAAGCCACCGACATTGATCACCAGACTCGAATCGCCGATCGCCGTCGGTAGGACATCGTCACGTAATCGATGAACAAGCAGAGATGTGCCCTCGGCTTGCGGCGATTCACGTTGAATCACTTTCCAAATCACCAAGTTGTTTGGAGCACTAAATGGCGGTGAGGCAAAAACGACATCGGGGTCAGCCTGAACCGCTTGGGTAATCGCTTGTAGATCATCTTGGGTGATTGTCTCATCAACTTGCGCGACGAGTTGCAGTGGTCCATTGAAGCCAGGCCCGAAACCATCAGCTAAGAGATCGTACGCCCGTCGTGCTGTTTGCCATTCGGCGCGGTTGCCATTGTCACTCAATGCCAAACGCATGCTCAACAGGGGAATGGTCAGAGTGAGAAGTATGACAAGACCACCAATGAAAGAAGTCCACGGACGCCTTTGCACAAAGCGGCTCCAGCGATACCAGAACTGTTGGCGCAGTGGTTTTGGTTGGCGGTGTTGAATTGGTGTGCGCAATGAAGGAACAAAAATACTCAGCACCATGATCACTACGGCAATCAATAGACCGAGGGGAAGCAGGGCCAAGGTGTCAAAAAAGATGACTCCGAAAAGCGAGAGGAATGAAAAGATAATCAGTGATGCCATCGCCGCACGAGTCGTGACATCAATGCGATGACCGACGAAACTAAGTAAAGCCGGCAATAAAGTGAGCGATGCCACAACCATGATGCCGACAGTGGCTGATCCACCAACGGCTAGTCCGTAGACGAAACTCATGCCCATCATGTACATACCTAATAGCGAAATCATCACCGTAATACCTGCGAATAAAACAGCTCGGCCGGCGGTATCGGCAGCGTTCACCGTGGCGTCTTGTGGTGATAAACCTGCACGTAGTCCTTCGCGAAAACGCGTGACGATAAATAACGCGTAGTCAATGCCGACACCAATGCCGATCATCGCTCCGATCTGAACGACGAAATCTGGCATCTCCATCACATGACTCAAGATGGTGATCGCCGCGACTCCCGTACCGAGTCCGATGAGCGCAGTCCCGATAGGTAGTCCCATGGCCAGGACTGAGCCGAATGCCAAAACTAAAATGATGATCGCCGCCAGAAGTCCGACGATTTCACTTTCAGGAAGTTCAAAGGTGACGAAAGGATCTCCACCGTATTCAACAATGACTCCATCGGGCAATGCGCCAGACTCGGCGAGGGAGTTGCCGACGGTAAGGATTGCCTGGCCGACTTTGTCTTGGTCATCTTTTGATTTGCCATCGGGAAGTCCGACTACGGCATAGGCAACGGTTCCATCTTGGCTGATCAGTGTTGAATCCTCAAATGGGTTACTGACGCTCAGTCCATCAATCGAGGATCGCACTTCACTCAGAAAATTTGTGATTGCTATTTGAGTTGTGGAGTCCTCAAAGCCAGTGGGACTGGAGAAAACGATCTGAGCGTCGGTTACTGAATCGGCGTCGGGATAAGCATCGACGAGTAAATCGAGAGCTCGCAGGCTTTGCGAATCAGGAATAGAAAAGCGAGTTTCAAAGGCGCTACCGCCGAGGGGCCCATTGGCCACAAATGTGCCTCCGCCCAGTGCTACGAGCCAGATGATGACGGTGAGCCAATGATGCGTGAAGCACCAGCGGGCGAGGCGAGACAACATTTTGATGGATCCTTTGGCGCGGGCTCGGGGGGAAGTGCGCCACGGTAAGGCTACGGTCTCAGATGTGAACGACCCCCGTATCGCCCTTGGTTGGAATGTCACATGGGATGTGACTTGGTCCAATCTTTGTCGCGACCGTGCTGCGGACCTCCAAGGGACAGGCCTTCCGGGTCGGGTGGCGCGGCTGGATAGGGGTTGGAGCACGGTTTGGTATGGCCCACCGTCAACTGGCGTTGAACCCGTACGGGTGCGCAATATTGGGGCTGAGGTCGCTGTTGGTGACTGGGTCGTGGTTTCCGCTGACGGTGAGAAAGTTGAAATGGTTTTACCTCGCCACAGTGCATTTATGCGCCGTGCCAGTTTTGAAGGACAACGCGCTGAGGCTCACACCATCGCCGCAAATATTGATGTCGTGTTTTTGTTGCATGCTTTGGTCTCGCCGCCGAACCAGCGTCGCCTTGAACGAGAATTAGTTTTGGCTTTCGATAGCGGAGCCACACCAGTATTGATTTTGACCAAACTCGACTTAATGGAAAGTGCAGAGGCAGTTGATCACTGTGTGAACACTCTTGAGGCGGTGGCACCTGGCGTGGACATTCATGTCGTGAGTGGAATCCGTGGGGATGGTCTTGACGCCTTGCTGCAATATGCAAGCGGCTACCGAACCGTTGCGCTACTCGGTGCGAGCGGTGTTGGTAAGAGCACGATTGTGAATACTTTGGTCGGCGGTCAAGTTCAGAGCACGGCAGCAGTGCGTGAGGGTGATCAGCGCGGGCGCCACACAACAACGGCTGTGCAATTGGTGGCGCTACCTTCCGAGCCTGTCGGCGAGGCGGGTTGGTTGATTGACACACCAGGTGTGCGTGCGGTGAGCCTGTGGTCCAGCGGTACCGGAATCGAACGTGCCTTCGCTGATATTTTCGCCTTATCAGAGAAGTGTCGTTTTCGTGATTGTAAGCACGAGGAAGAACCAGGTTGTGCGGTTACGACAGCGGTCACTCATGGAACTGTAGATCCGCGACGCTTGGACAGCATGAAGCGTTTGGTTGCTGAAGAGGCTTCACTTGAAGAAGAACAAAAAGCTCGACTGAAAGTTGAAGACCGTCGCGGCTTTCGCAAACGCAAACCTTAAGATCCGATTTTTATTACTTGGTGATGTCGGAGACCGAAGTTGCGATGGGGATAATCAGATCTAATTTTGTGCGGCGCAAATAACTGCAAATATTTTGGCTGGTACAGACAATATGCAGCGAAGTATTTTTGGCCCGCAAGCGAGCCGCGAAGCCGAGCAGAAGTCCCAAAGCAGGATCATCAAGAACGGTGATCCCATCAAGATCAAGAACGATCCGCTCATGATCCTCGATTGTCGCTTGTGTCAGCACGTCACTGAGTTTGGGCAAAGTTGAGAGGTCAAGTTCACCGCTAAAACTGATGACAGCAATGTCACCTATGAGATCAGTACGTGCGGATAACTGCATGCCATCAACCTAGCGGGGGTTCAAGCAGCATCGAAAAATGCGAACTGATATCAAGGTCGCTGATGAAGCGCCCGATAATGGGCAAGTCGGTGACAAGGTGTTGAGTCACGGTGACGGTGACCCACCTCGCGTCGGTTGTGGTTTGAACCGAGATGTCGGACCGCGTTTTGCCGTCAGTCGCACCCGCCAGGGAGCGTAGGGCCACGGATTCGGCGGTCTGAGATGGCTGGGCAGAGACCGCCGCTGCGCGCACGCCGTTGCGTGCGGCGTTGACCACCTGAATATGCGCGAGAAGGATGACCAACACCTGCATGAGTAGTAGCAGAGAGATCACGACGAAAGGTAGAACCAGGGCGAACTCCACCGTGGCCTGCCCTTTGTCGTCCCTTTGAACTTTTTGTTTACGGTAATTTTGAAATGACATTGCTGATCACTTGATCGAATAAACGACCGATTTTGCCTGCCCCGCCTCCGCCTGTCGCCCAAGCCACGGCCAAAAGAGCGATGAGTGCAGCTGCCAGCATCACTAACGCGTATTCGGAGGTGGCCTGACCGGAATCCCGCGGACCCGTCGTGAGTTGGGGTGTCGTGACATATATATAGATGCGTAAGAAAAGGTTATTCATAAAAGTCTCCGTGTGAGTAGTGGCGGTGAGGCAGTTAGATCGAAAGACGTAACTGCGAAACGGTTCCGGCAATGGTCGGAACGATGATCAGGACAATGAATGATGGAAGGGTGCAGATCACCAAGGGGAGGCTGAGGCGAATCGGCAATTGTCGGGCAGATATTTCCGCGGCGCGGCGCCGACTGAGGCGCGCATCGTTACCCAATTGAAAGATCAAATTTTCCATGGGGATACCCAGACGATCTCCTGCAGCCAAGACTTCGCATAGGGGTCTGGCAGTTGGCCCGATGTGCTGGGAGAGTTCTCGTAGGGCATCTGTGAAACGCTGGCCGCTCGCGATTTTTTCGGTCACTGCGAGAAACGCTGGCCGCATCACTTGGGGTGCGTGCAAACTGAGGAAGTGAATTCCTTGTACTGGGCTATAGCCGGCACGCAGAGCGGCCATCAAGAGGTCCATACTTTCCGGCCAAGCGTTCATCATTTCAGTTTCACGTCGTTGACGAAGGCGCGCTTTGGTGCGTCGCCAGAAGAAAAATAATCCAACTAGAGCAGCAATAAAAATCACGAGTTAATCAACTTCTTTGTCCATATTCGGCCGACAAGGTTCAGTCCAACGCCGAGAGCAAGACATGTCCAACCCAATGGTGTGGCCAACATTGTGTTTCGAATTGCCGGACTATCACTCACAATCCATGCCGCACATACAACAGGCAACCAGGTAATCAAGCGCGTTGATGCCATAGCTGTTGATGCTTGAGCATGGCGATCTTGGCGCGCATAGGAGCGGTCGAGCAAGGTGTCAATGAGTGCATCAATGTGATGAGCGGCATCACCACCACCTTCACTGGCAAGGGAAATGACATGAAGGACGACAGATAGATCACCCGATGTGTGTTGCTTTTCATCGGCCTCTATCAAGTAGTTGCATGCTTGATTGAGGGATTGTCCATTATTCATGGCGGCCGCGAGGCGAATCAGTAGATCGCATGGTTCGGTGATGCTCGCCTGATGCAGCGATGAGGCGAGAGATTGACCTGAGCGCAATGAACGAGTCATTGCAGAAAGAGAATCAATGATGTTCTCGTTGCCCAATGAGGTGGCTTGTGTGAGCCGACGCTTAATGCGTTGTCGTTGTGTGAATCGAGAAAAGAAATCGGGGACAGTCATATCAACGGTGGAGGTAATCCACACGCATTGTTGAGCCATCAAGATCATCATTGAGATGAGCGACTTCGGCGATCACTCTGGCACCATGACGTTGACGTTTCATATGAATCACGAAACCGATCGCCGAAGACACCATATGTCGCGCGTCTTGAAGGGTCCACCCTGGCGCAGCCTGCATCGTCAGTAAGTCGAGGCGGTGCAGTCCGTCGATTGCCGAATTGGCGTGAAGTGTGGCCAGGCATTTGGAATGTCCCGTGTTCATTGCCTGAACAAGGGTCAGGGCTTCAATGCCACGTACCTCGCCGACGACGAGGCGGTCGGGGCGCAAACGCAGTGCAGTACGTAACAGGTCATCCATTGTGATTTGACCGCGTCCTTCTGCTGTGGCTGAACGGGTTTCCAGGCGCACCATATGAGGATGCTGAACAGTGAGTTCGTGTGTGTCTTCAAGGACAACAAAACGTTCAATGTCGTGGGGGATAGACATCATGGCGGCAAGTAAAGATGTCTTACCCGAACCAGTGGCGCCGGTGATCAAAATATTTTCCATACTGTTGAGAACAGTGTCCATGACCTCTGTCAAGTGCGTCTCGTGCTCAGGTGGCACGAAATCAGATATTGAAAAAGCAACCTTGCGAAACAGGCGAAAGGCCACGCATGTACCGTGCACCGCTATCGGATGAATGACGGCGCACACACGCGTTCCATCGGGTAGTCGTGCGTCCACTATCGGCGATAAACGATCTAGTCGACGCCCCAATGGTGTGAGAATCTTTTCGAGGGCGGTTTCAATTTGCCCTGGCAAAAGGTCGATGCCGCGTTCAAGGTTCCCGCAGCGTTCAATCCAGACTTCGGTGTTGTTATTCACCAAGATGTCAGTCACTGATTGATCGCCGAAATAGCGACTGATCTCGTCGGGTAGCAAACGTGTGTTCATGGTCGCATGATCAGATTGAAACGCGATGGGTCAGTAACGGGGAGAGAGCTGCACTCAAGGCAGGTGGAATACGCGAATGCAATAGCCCCGAGTCGACACGTCGTGCGATTTCTGGATCTAAAGCGATCTCAGCGATAACCTCTGTCTTCAATACTGACTGCACATCTCGACGAGTGAGTACTCGGTCTCCACCGGTGATCAAGATCACGCCAGTAGTTGAGCGATTTTGCTCAACGGCTTTTCGCAGCGCAAGATAGCACGGGCGAATGATGAGGTAATTCGTGTCAGCAACTTCCCATAATGTTTTAGAGATTGGCGAGATGCCTGCGTCAACGACGATGTTGGTTGCTTGGTCATGAATTTGACTTAAAGCACGACAGAGATAATTCCAGTCTCCTGAATTGTGATCGGGGAGTAGTTCACCGCCACGCGCTGCGACAGATAAATTTCTGCCGCATTTCATCAGCATGTCGCCGAACTCAAGTTGCATCTTGTTGGACATCCATTCGCTGATTCCTTGCTCAGGTGTTGTCAGGCCCAAGAGTGCTGGTTGATCGCCAGCGAGATCCACGAGGATTGTTGGAGTAGTGAGTGCACTCACTGCGGCCAATGCGGCAGCCACGACGGATGTCCCCGAACCACCTTTGCAGGACCAGCAAATCGTGAACATGGCTTCCCCAATCGAAAGTTTGAAATTAAAGGGGAAGTTCGGCGACTTGAAATTCAAGCATCACAATGTGGTGCAACATGATGTGGGACTACCACCACCTGAGGCGGTGACGGGTGGCTGAAATGAATCAGGCTGATTGGAGTTTTTTGACCGCAGCGGCGACCAAAGCAACCAAGGCAACGAGGATGAGGAGCTTCTTCATGAACCCAAGGATACAGCGCAGAACCGAGGCGGCTACCCTAAAGGATGGAGGTGTCCGGGTACCTGGTGGGCTCCGCCGCCTTCAAAGCGGTTGGGACGAGCGAACCTCGTCCGGCGGGTTCGATTCCCGTCCACCTCCGCCATAATCATTTTTCTAGGGAGAGAACATGTTGTTCGAAGTGCGCAAGATCGTCACGATCGTTGAAGAGATTTTTCACGATCATTCATCTGGAGTCAACGGACCCATTCCCGCGGCGCCCGCAATGAAGGGTGCAGTGGCGGCAGTTGTGACGAACCCCTACGTGGGTAAGTACGTCGATGATCTCAGCCCAGCGGTTGACGAATTGCGCGCACTCGGTGAGCGGCTCGGAAACATTTTGATTAGTCACCTTGGCGGCGATGCTTCGAAGATCGATGGCTACGGCAAAGGAATCATCGTTGGTTCGGCTGGCGAAATTGAGCACGGCGCAATGTGGCATATTCCCGGCGGTGGAGGCATGCGTGCTGCACTTGGAAAGGGCACATCGATTGTTCCGTCAACGAAAAAAGTTGCAGGAATGGGAGCACGTCTTGATGTGCCGATCACGCATACGGATTGGAGTTACGTGGGCAGTCATTACGACGCGATTGAAGTGGGTGTTCCCGACGGACCCAAGCCCGATGAGATGGTGATGATTTTGGCCATGGGTGTTGGTGGACGCGTACACGCACGCCTCGCAGGTGGATTCACGTTGGCCGACCGTGGCCAGCCAGGAGTTCCAGCATGAGCAAGATCGCGTTCATTGGTATTGGTCGTATGGGTTGGCATATGGCTGCGCACTTGGCCAAAGCTGGTCACGATGTGGTGGTGTGTGATGTTGTGCCAGGCATGGCCGACAAATGGGTAGCCGAAAATGGTGGGGCAGCAGTTGCAAGCCCCGCCGATGCTGTTCGAGGACGTGAGTATGTGATGACGTCATTGCCCGCCGATCGCGAATTGTTTGCAGTTGCTGACGGAATCATTGCCGAACTTGCCAAAGGCACAGTATGGATTGATCACTCAACAACTTCTGCTGAAGGTTCACGTGTTGTTGCGACACGAGTTACCGAAGTTGGATCGGCATTTTTGGATGCACCAGTTTCTGGGGGAGTCGATGGTGCTCGCAACGGAACTCTCACGGTGATGGCTGGCGGCGATGAAGGTGCGTTTGCGAAGGCCGAAACGGTGATGTCGGGCTATGCCGCGCGCATGACGTTGATGGGCGAATCGGGTGCGGGACAAATCACCAAGATGACGAATCAGATTTGTGTTGTCGGCGTGTGCCAAGCATTGGCCGAAGGGCTTGACTTTGCCGAGACTGCCGGTCTTGATGTGCAAAAAGTAATTCATGTGATGCTGCAGGGTTCGTCCGCTTCGTGGCAAATGGCTAATCGCGCCGAGAAAATGTTGGCCGGCGAATACAACTACGGATTTTCGACCACGCTGATGCGTAAAGACATCGGACTTGTTCTTGATGAAGCAGCGTCAATGAATGTGCCGTTGCCAGTGACCTCAATGGTTGGCCAGATGCTCGCTGAAGTCACCGCGATGGGTGGCGCACAGTGGGACTGGTGCAGCCTGATGGAGCGTCAACGCCGCCGCAAGAACTAGGCGATCTGGTCGGCTTTGGCTTAGGTTTTCTGCTACCTCGCCAGACCAGATCGGTAATATTCCGCAAGATGTGGGCTGTTCCCCACAGTTGGGCATGGCTCGACTTACTCCTGATGTTTTGCGCTCGCTTGCAATCGGACCCCATCAACTCATCTGTCGTGACGTTGTTTTGGCCCACGGACATTCTGCTCATTCGTGGCGAACAGCGCGTGCCAATGGTTTCTTTGATGAAGTGATGCCAGGTATTGGTATTGAGACTGGCCGATCGCTCGATCCGAAAGGATTGATTGCGGCAGCCGTGGCCGCTGCTGGTGATGGCACTATGGCGAGTCATCGTTCGGCAGCATTTTTATATGGCGCCGACGTTGTGGGTCACGAACCGATTGATGTTTTGCGGGCCGATCGGCAAACGACATTGATTTTGCCCCATACAAAATTTCATCGTCCGCGCGATTTGATGGATCTTCGTCCGCGAGAAGTTGAAGGAATTGCTGTCACAAATCCATTGCGAACATTGCTTGATTTGGGTGTCGTCTCACGCTGGGACGTTGATCGAACATTGCAAATCTTTGTGATTAAGGGTCTCGTTACTTTTGAATCGGTCGACAACGCGCTGATGCGTCATAGTCAACACGGACGACACGGGGTGGTCGCACTCAGGCAGGCCTTACATCAACTTGCGCTTCACGAAAAGGCTCCTGACTCGGTCCTTGAAGAAGAAATGGCTCGTCTGGCGCGGCGATTTAGTTTGCCTGCGATGGAGTTTCATGCTCGCGTTGCTGGTTACGAAGTTGACTTCTTACTCATCGGAACGGACATCTACCTCGAATGTGAAGGATGGCGATTTCACGGTCTCGACAAAGAACAGTTTGAGTTTGATCGTGAACGGACGGCCAAGTTACTTGCGGCAGGATATATCGGCATGAGATTTACGTGGGCGCAAATCGTTCGCCGACCAAGCATGGTGGCCCAACAAGTCAAAGAGATTTACAAACGTTGGAAACCAGAGAAGTAGATCTGGAAATTGACGCGATCTGGTCTGGCGAAGTAGCAGAAAATCTAAGTTATTTACGACCAGATCGTCAAAATTAGACGGCGAGAAGGTCGCGGGCGCCAGTGTCGCTCGACGGGTGGCGCAACTTACTCATAGCGCGCGCCTCAATCTGACGGATGCGCTCACGCGTGAGGTTGAAAGCCTCGCCAACTTCTTCAAGTGTGCGTGATTCTCCACCATTGAGACCGAAGCGCAACTTCAGAATTTCGCGCTCGCGCTCATCAAGTGGCGCCAGCAAGCGGCGAATCTCTTCCGGCAATAGTGACGTTGCAGCACTTTCAAAGGGACTTTCTGCGGCGCGGTCTTCAACCACATCGCCCAATTCAGCATCGCCATCTTCACGCAATGGCTCGCTGAGCGACAAAGGTTCTGCGGCGAAACGCAAAGCTTCGGTGACTTTGTCTTCGGGCATTTCAACTTCGGCTGCCAATTCGCGCAATGTTGGCTGGCGGCCGAACTTCAACTCCAAGCGGGAGCGGGCCTTTTGCAGACGTGCAAGCGTGTCTCCAGCATGGACTGGGAGACGAATCGTGCGACCAGTGTTGGCAATACCACGAGTAATTGCTTGGCGGATCCACCAAGTGGCATAGGTCGAGAATTTGAAGCCTTTGCGCCAGTCGAACTTTTCAACGGCGTGCATCAAGCCCAAGTTGCCCTCTTGGATGAGGTCCAATAGTGGAAGTCCTGAAGCCTGATATTTCTTGGCGATCGAGACAACGAGTCGCAGGTTGGATTGCACGAAGGATCGCTCGGCGTTCTCGCCGTCTTTGGTCAAGTTGCGGAGTTCCCGCTTTTTAGCCGGAGTCAGTGCCTTGGTATCAAGAGTTTCAGATTCTTCTTTGGCGGCTTTACCAGCCTCAATCTGCTTCGCAAGACGAACTTCATCGTCCTTTGTGAGTAGTTGGTACTGTCCGATATCTGAAAGATAAAGACGGACTAGGTCCTCTTCATCACGATCTACGCGATCCTTGGCCACCTGAGAACCCCACTTCTTTCGGATTGATGTCTTGGGAAAACCGAACAGTTTCCTATGCGGTTCACCAACAATTTCGAGACTGCCACATCTCAAAATCCATTGATCTTGGGAACGATACCGACCACAAGGCATTCCTCAACCAGGTAAGCAAAGTTCTCTGAAAATCTGTTGAAATAACTTCACTGGGTCAACTGAGTAAGGTGTATAACTAGGCAAATCAAGTGATTTTGGTGTAAAAATATCTGAACGACAAGGGAGTAATTCGATGGCAAATCCGCTACTCAATGAAAAGCGTCTTGAACAAGCAGCAAAGTCCAACGGTTCAGGTTGGGCTGCTCCGGACCCGACGACGCGCACCGGTATGTCGGATGGGCCCGTGACTCCATGGGTCGGTGCAGGCAGAACGATGACCGTGGCTGGAACCGCAAGCGCCACGGCGGTGCTGTTCGTGTTGTTGTTAGCAGCAGCCACAGTGGGCTGGCTGGGAGTTGATGCTCCGCAAGGCGAGGTCTACAAGTTTCCGAGTTACGCCATTGGTGGTCTATTAGTCGGTTTCGGTTTGGCGATTTTGCTGATGTTCAAACCTCATCTTGCAAAGCTCCTTGCTCCGATGTACGCCATTGCTGAAGGATTATTTGTTGGTGCGATCAGCAAGGCCTATGAGACATATTACGACGGCATCGTCATACAGGCGGCTGGAGCGACTATTGCTGTGTTCGCCGTGATGTTGGTGATGTACAGCCTGCGGATTATTAAAGTGACCAATCGTTTTCGCCGCATTGTCGTTGGCGCGACGATGGGAGTAGCACTTTTTTACGGTGTTTCAATGTTGATGAGTTTGTTCGGAGCCACACCACCGTTCATCAGTTCGGCGAGTGGTTTCGGGATTGGCTTTAGTTTCTTGGTCGCCGGTCTCGCGGCGTTTAACTTGGCACTTGATTTTGATTTTATTGAACGGGGCGCCAAACAAGGTATGCCCGAGTCAACCGAATGGTTCGCCGCTTTTGGTCTGATGGTGACCGTCGTCTGGCTGTATCTAGAAATCTTGCGACTGCTTTCCAAACTGCGTCAGCGCTAGAGAATCTTTTTACAGAGTCTGTAAGAAACCCATCAACGCCGTGTTGAATTCGTCAGGCATTTCTTGTTGTGTCCAATGTCCGGCTCCTGGGATGATGACGCTGCCTTTGTAGTTGGGCGTTAGCCCGTTAACGGCATCAAGGGTGTCGAGTCGTGGGGCGATGACGGCGTCTTTGTCGCCACCGATAAAAAACGTCGGCATAGAAATGCGTTCAATAGGAATATCTTTGAGTACTTCAAAGTTTGCATCCAAGTTTCGATACCAACTTACGGGACCGAAAAATCCACTGTTGGTGAACTGTTTGACATAGTGATCAAGATCGTCCTGCGTGAGCCATGTTGGTAAATGCGCTGGAACATCTTTAAACATGTCGAGGAATCCGCTGCCCTGCATCGGTGGTAGTTCGCTGAAGTCAGTGGGACCTGGTTTATACATGGTGCCTGAAGCAGCCCACAGGAATTGGTGCATGGTATTGCGAATATCGGCTTCAAGTTCTAACTCGGCTGGACCAACCTCCTGAAAATACAACATGTAGAAAAAACGATCGGTGAACATCATTTTGAAAAGTTCAGTCGGCTTCATGGGCCACGGTGTAAAAGGCACGCTGACTCCACAGATCGCGTTGACCCGATTTGGGTGCAAGCGTCCTGCTTCCCAAACCACGAGAGAACCCCAATCGTGTCCGACGAAAGTTGCATCGTCATGACCAGTGGCATCCAATAAGCCCACGAGGTCTCCCGTGAGATTTTCAATGCCATAGTCGGTCACGTTCTTCGGTGATGAAGAAAATCCGTATCCTCGCTGATCGGGGGCAAGGACATGAAAACCAGCATCGGCGAGAAAGCCCATTTGGTGTCGCCAAGAATGAGCAGATTCTGGGAAACCATGGCTGAGAATGATGCATGGACCTTTGGGGTCACCAGATTCGGTGACTTGCAGGTTGACGCCGTTGGTGGCGATGACGCGATGGGTGATCTCATGACTCATATGGTCAGTATTGCCTAAGTTCTCCATCGGATTACCCCCGAGGTGACCTAGAGATTCAGGTTGGATTGCGGCGCGCTAATGGACTGGCTTCAAGAAGTGAATCGGGCAGGGGTTGACCCGTGACTTCGTCCGTCCAGTAGGTTCCAGCGTCAAGGCGATTGAGAGCAGTTTCGACGTCGGCTAAATCTTTTTCGATGGCATCAAGGTCAATCGTTGATGATTGTTCGTTAATCGGATCGTTTGCGGACATGGGCTTAGAGTAGTCGCAAGATAGTGTTGTCACCTATGCCTACAACTTTCCCCCCTTTTGATGGTTCCGCCCCTAAGAGTCAGAAGTTTGCTTCTGAACCCGAGATGGGGATCGACCCGACCAAGCGTTACACCGCCACCATGGAAACTTCGATGGGGACCATGGTGATCGCTTTGGATGCCTTGAAGGCTCCACGAACAGTGAATAGTTTCGTGTTTTTGGCTCTCAACCACTATTACGACGGCATTATTTTCCACCGCATCATTAAGGGTTTTGTTTGCCAGGGCGGAGACCCGACTGGCACTGGTCGGGGTGGACCTGGCTACCAGTACGCCGACGAATTGCCCAAGGCTGGCCAATATCAAATCGGCTCATTGGCGATGGCCAACGCTGGGCCGAACACCAATGGTTCACAGTTCTTCTTGATCAGTGGTCCGAGCGGAGTTGGGTTGCCGCCGGCTTACGCGTTGTTCGGTCAGGTTGTCAAAGGACTTGAGATCGTTGAAGCGATGCAGAATGTGCCGACTGGCGCCGGAGATCGACCCACCACCGATGTTGTCATCAACTCGGTGACCATCACCGTCGCTGACTGATCGTTGGTTGATGTCGCCTCGAGTGACTCAACTCAGCAAGGCGCAAGCGCGTCGCATTGCTCTGCGGGCACAAGGATTCGCTCAGCCTCGACCAAGTGGTCGAGTTGATAGTCGTCATCTACGCCAAGTGATTGATCGTATTGGTTTGATTCAGATTGACTCGGTCAATGTTTTGGTACGAAGCCAAGAACTTCCATTATTTTCGCGTTTGGGGAGTCACCGCCGTGACTTGATTTCTTCGGCCACAAAGAGTGGTGAACTTTTTGAGTATTGGGGTCATGAAGCCGCTCATGTGCCGACTCGTGATCATCGCTTGTGGCGTTGGAAAATGGAGCAGTCGCTTCAAGGACCATGGCGTTCCGCAGAGAATCTTGTCAAGAAGAAGGGCTCATTCATTGAGGAGATTTTTTCTCGGGTTGTAACCGATGGACCAATTGCGGCTGGAGAACTTTCTGTTCGTACAACGAAAAAAGCATCCTGGTGGGACTGGGATGACTCAAAGAACGCGCTGGAATATTTGTTTATGTGTGGGCGAGTGACGGCGACTCGCAGGGCCAGTGATTTCGCTCGGTTGTATGACCTCCCAGAACGGGTGATCCCAGCGCAACATCTCAACACACCAACACCGACAGCGATAGATGCTCAGCGAGAGTTGATTGCCCTCGCGGGTCGATCTCTCGGTGTAGGAACCGCAAAAGATCTCGCAGATTATTATCGACTGAAAAATGTTGTCGCCAAACCGCGGGTCGATGAACTCGTCGAAGAGGGACTTTTATTACCGACATCTCTTGAAGGTTCAAAGGAGACTTGGTATTTGCATGTTGATGCTAAGACACCCCGTACTATTGAGGCTCGGGCACTGCTCTCTATGTTTGATCCGATTGTGTGGAATCGACCAAGAGCCGAAAAACTCTTTGACTTTCGCTATCGCATTGAGATTTACACACCAGCAGAAAAGCGGGTCTATGGCTATTACGTTCTTCCGTTTTTGTTGGGCGATGAGTTAGTCGCCCGCGTGGATTTAAAGGCCGATCGTCACAACGGCACATTGTTGGTGCCTGGAATATTCGCTGAGGAAAATATTGACAAGAAAATCACTGCCAATGCTTTGGCTGAAGAACTGCGCCTGATGGCAAGTTGGTTAGGTCTTGAGAAGATCGTTGTGGGCAAGGTGGGCGACTTATCCGCGCCGGTGCGTCAAGCTCTGAAGAAATAAATAAGTTTTAGATTCAGTAAGGCAAATCGGGGGCGAGGGCCCAGCGCAAAGTTTTCGTCAATGTATTTGCTGCTGGACGCACAATGGCACGTTCACTTAATGGAAGCCACGGAAGGCGCAGGGGTAAGCGCGCCCAAATCGGCAACAAGGAAACGGCTGCAGCACCCAAGAGTTGGTATGCCGGACGAACCAATACGGGTAGCGGTGGAGTGATCAGTAGATACTTCGCTGCGTCAAGGGCGGCATCAGAAGTTCTTAGTTCACTTCGGTATGAGGAGATTTCTTCTTTGAGTTCTGCGACCGAGCGGGGTGGGTCAATGACACCGAGAGCTGAAGCAATGCGAGACATATCAAGGACATAGCCATCGCGCTGTTCGTCGGAGAGTTCAACTTCACCGAACTTTTTGTGTGCCGCAAGAAACGAATCAACTTCGGCGATATGTACCCACTTGAGAAGATGTGGATCATTAGCGCTGTACGGACGGCCATCGGCGGCGGTACCGACGACGCGTACATGGACTCGTTTGACTAAGTCAATAGCGCGTTGCGATTCTGACTCTGGGCCAAAAGTTGTGGCCGCCAAAAAGTCGGCCGTGCGTTGGAGGCGTCCCCACGGATCGGCTTTGAAGTCGCTATGTGAGGCCACGCCCGCCATGGCGAGAGGATGCAGCGATTGAAATAACAGGGCCCGTAGTCCGCCGATAAACATGCAGGAATCGGCATGGATGATTCTGATCGGTCGATCTTCGCTAAACCACCTCTCGCCGGGAGCCTCGAATAATTGTTGGGCGCGATTATCAGCGTTGGGACCGACAACACGGGAGCGCACGGCGTCGGCAACGAGGCGGCGGGCAGGTTCAAACCGATCTGACATACCTAAAGCGTGCCACGCTTCGTGCGGTGATGCCCATACGGGCTGGCTACGCTCGTCACATGTCCGATAACAACTCGCCCACCCCCATGGTCGAACCTGCGTCATCCTCAAATTCCAACAAAATGCCTCCCTGGACCTGGAAGGCGATCATTGTTTTCTGGCTGGGGTTTTTGGGCACGCTGGTATTGCGGTATTCCTATGAACGACTCGCATCTTTGTTGATTCTGCTTTTGGTTGCCTTGTTCTTATCCTTGGCAATCGAACCAGGGACAACCCGTTTGGCTAAGCGCGGCTGGAAACGCGGGCGAGCAACTGTGGCGATCCTCCTAGCAGTCATGGCCGGGGTTCTTATTTTTGTTGCCGCCATCGGCACTTTGGTGGCCACGCAAGTAGCAGATTTAGCTCAAAACTCAGAGCGCTATGTCGGGCGAACTGTGAGTTTCGTGAATGACAACTTTGGCGCAAACATCAACGCCGCGAAAGTGAACAACAGTATTCAAGATCCTGATGGACCTGTCCAAGAATTTATTCGAGGTCAACAGGGCGAGGCTTTACAATTGTCTGTGGCGGCACTGGGTCTGTTGCTTCAAGGTTTCTCCGTCATGCTTTTCACTTTTTATTTGGTGGCTGATGGTCCTCGTATGCGCCGCTCAATCTGCAGTCGCTTGGCCCCAGATAAACAGCGCCGAGTTTTGGACACATGGGAATTGGCGATTGCAAAAACTGGTGGCTATATCTACAGTCGGGTTTTATTGGCAGCATTTTCTGCCTTCGTGCATTGGATCGCATTTCAATCTTTGGGCACCGCCGCCCCCGTGGCTATGGCGCTATGGGTCGGATTGATTTCGCAATTTATTCCCGTTGTCGGAACCTACATCGCTGGTGTTCTACCAGTGTTGATTACGTTTATCGACTCGCCGGTCAAGGCACTTGTGATCATTGCGGTGATTATTACGTATCAGCAAATTGAGAACTTTTTGATTTCACCGCGCATTACGGCGCGCACGATGGAGATCCACCCAGCAATTTCCTTTGGTTCTGCCATTGCGGGTGCTGCTTTGCTCGGTCCAGTTGGGGCAATTCTTGGACTTCCGGTTGCGGCAATGGCGGTGGCCCTAGCGAGTGCTCACGGTCAGCGTCACGAGTTGATCGAAGATGATCTCGTGCACATTCAAGAAAAGCCGATCAGAGAGCCACGCGTTTCTCGGCGCGGTTTGCGACGCGGCAAGAGATGACATTGACTTCGGGCGATCTAGAGAAAGCCGCGGCCGAGTCATATGTCCCACTGGCAGTCACTTACCGCAGTGATGTTTTGGAATCAGTTCATCACGGTGCCGTTGTAGCGTTGAACGAGGACGGCAGTGTGGCATTTTCTTATGGAGATCCACTCGTGGGTATTTTCCCGCGCTCAAGTACCAAACCGTTGCAGGCTCATGCGATGTTGTTGGCGGGACTCGATCTCCCCGATGAGTTATTGGCATTGGTCTGCGCCAGTCATGATGGTCGGGCCATTCACCTCGATGGAGTGCGAAGAATTTTGGCTTTAGTCGGTTTAGATGAATCAGCTTTAGCAAATACGCCAGATTTTCCACTTGATGATGAGCAATTGCAAGATGCCTTACGTGATGGCGCATGCGCTACGTCTCTGCAGCAGAACTGTTCTGGAAAGCATGCAGGGATGTTGGCTACATGTATCACTGCTGGGTGGGCACATGATGCGAGTTATCTCAGCGAACCACATCCATTACAGCAAGTGATTACCAGTGGGATTCCTGCGCTGACGCAAGATGCTGTCTTGGGTATTGGGGTTGATGGCTGTGGTGCTCCGGCACATGTGATGTCGCTGATTGGTTTGGCACGCTCGTTGAGAAATATGGCTACTGGAGCCGCAGGCGATGAGGGATTGCGTATCCATCGGGCGATGACTTCTTTTCCTGAGATGGTGGGCGGACCGAATCGGGATGTGACTTTGTTGATGAAGGGGGTGCCCGGTTTGATGGCCAAGGACGGGGCAGAAGGAGTTTTTGTGGCTGCTCTCAGTGACGGGCGGGCAGTTGCGCTGAAGATTGCTGATGGAGCAAATCGACCCCGCCCACCACTTATGCAGGCTGCATTGAGAACTCTTGGCGTTGATATTTCAGCAGTGCGCAGCGATGCTTTTTCATCAATCATTCTTGGACATGGCAAAGCGGTGGGTGAAGTGCGTATTGTCGGAGAGTTGGCGCGTTTAAGTGGCGTGTCGTGATTGTCCTGTGAGTTAGAGACGAAGGAGGCGAACAAGATGGCAGGTATTCCATTTGTGGGGATCATTGATCCTTTGCGTTACGCCGAAGCCGAGGTGGTCAGCCCCAAGATTCGCCGCGTGATCGCGCGCAACCCATCTAACTTCACTTTCACTGGCACGGGCACCTATCTCGTAGGTAACGCAACTGATGTAGCGGTGATTGACCCAGGTCCTGATTTGCCCGAACATCGCACTGCTTTATTGCGGGCTATTGAGGGTCAGAAAGTTCGCGCCATTGTGATCACCCATTGCCACAGCGATCATGTGGGTCTGGCGGCATGGTTGCGTGAAGAAACTGGCGCACCAACGGTGGCGTGGAAACCTCACGGTGCAGTTGGGCAATTAGATAACGACGATGACATCAAGGTCATGCAATCTTTGGCCCCGCCTCCAAAGACCGAGGAAGAAAAAGAGAAAGAACGCGAGATTGCGCGTGCTGCGGGTCTTGATCCAGACGATCTAGAGATCCGTGAGTCTGTTGATCTTGAATTTGAACCCGATGTTCGCGTCGGTGATGGTGAAGTGGCGGCTCACGGCGATGGCTGGACATTGATTGGAATACATACGCCAGGCCACACCTCCAATCACATGTGCGTGGCTTTTGAGGAAGAAAAAGCATTGTTTACGGGGGATCACATCATGGGCTGGAGCACCACTGTGGTTTCGCCCCCCGATGGGGACATGCGTGACTACATGGCATCAGTGAAGAAGCTTCAATTGCGCGATGACAAGATTTTGTGGCCCACGCACGGTTCGCCAGTCACTGATCCACAACCGTTTCTTCAGGCTTATTACGAACATCGTTTGGGTCGCGAGGCTCAAGTGCTGGCGTGCGTTGCTGAGGGTGTGAATACTGTGGCGCCGATGGTGCGCCAGATGTACGCCGCAGTGATCCCCGAACTTCATATCCCTGCGGCTCGAAGCGTGCTCTCGCATTTGACTCAACTAGTCCAGGATGGTCGTTTATCAGTGCGCGGCGGCGGTCCAGCGCGGCTGGCTTCAACCTATGACCTCGGGTGAGTCAAAAGGTTCGTGTCGCCACCCCCAACTAGTTTCATATAGGGTGTCACTATATGGACGTCCTGCGCACACCCGATTCTGCTTTCACACACATTCCTGATTGGCCCTACGCCCCGACGTACACCGACGTCACAGTTGAGGATGCAACAGTGTTGCGCGTGGCTCACGTCGATGCGGGACCACGTGATGCCAGCGAAACGATGTTGTGCATGCACGGTGAACCGTCATGGAGTTTTCTGTATCGCAAAATGATTCCTGTTTTTACTGCTGCGGGTCATCGCGTGATTGCGCCTGACCTAGTCGGTTTTGGTCGTAGCGATAAGCCCGCCAAGACAAGTGACTACACCTACGAACGCCATGTTGACTGGATGAGTCAATGGCTTGTGGCTAACGATTTCAAGAATCTGACATTGATCTGTCAAGACTGGGGCGGATTAATTGGCTTGCGTCTTGCCACCGCGTTTCCTGATCGCTTTGCGCGAATCGTGATCGCCAATACTGGTTTACCGACTGGTGATCCCGAACCGAATGCAGCGTTCTTGGCATGGCGCAAATTCAGCCAAGAGACTCCGGTGTTTGGCACGTCGCAGATCATTCAAGGAGGCTGCGCTCACAAGCCCCTGGCCCCCGAAGTGCTGGCCGCCTATGACGCTCCATATCCAGATGAGACATATAAGTCTGGGGCTCGCATTTTCCCGACCTTGGTTCCCGCTTCACTGGCGGACCCATCTTCGGCGGCAAATATCGCAGCTTGGGATGTCCTACGTCAATGGACCAAACCGTTCATATGTGCTTTCAGTGACAGTGACCCGGTGACTCGTAACGGAGAATGGGCATTTCGCAAGGCTGTACCTGGAGCCGAAACATCACCTCACACGACCATTGTCGGTGCTGGGCACTTCCTCCAGGAAGATTGCGGTGAAGAGTTTGCGTCTTTTGTCAATGGCGCGATTGCCTGAGCAAATAACTGATTAGCAGCTCGCCAAAGTACGCGTCAGAAAAGTGTTTTCAGCCGGATCAACGCTGAGATCCCAAGCGCGCTTGATCTGCACCCAAATACGGGCATATTCGCAGCGGTAACTGGCAGAAGTTGGCATCCATTCAGCAGGATCTCTTTCACCTTTTGAACGGTTACTGCTGGCCGTGACTGCGATCAGAAAAAAAGACTCGTCTAAATCATTGGCAAACTTTTTGCGCTGATCCGCATTCCAATTCCATGCCCCGGAATCCCAGGCTTCTTTCAGCGGGACCATGTGGTCAATGTCAAAACTTGATGAGTTGGTTGTTGTGACCCCGTCGTAGATAGAAAACCATTTTCCGGTGACCTTGCACTTAGCGCCGATCGTCACGGGGATGATCGACTCAGCAATGAGAACCTCCTGGCGCGTATTGCAACCATCTCGATCTGCGTCATACCAACTGGCAAATAAAGTGCGCTTGTACCCCCCTACGTGCTCGGCTTCAATACGTAACCCGAGGCCGCTAGTTGAGGTCACGGTTGTCGTGGTCTTTTTCTCGAGTGCGATTGGGGTTAACACCGCTGGGCCTGCTGGTGCAGTGGTGATCACAGCGTTATCAACTTCGATGACGACGGCACTTGGTTTGGCTGATCCACATGCGGTCATGACCACAACAATGCCCAAGGCGAGTCCAGTCCGATACCGGTACGGCAATTTCAACTCCATCCTTGAAGGTTACGACAGTACTGGACCGATTGTGCGCGGTTTGACTGGCAGACTGAGGGCTATGACCACTGATCTTGAACGAATACTTGGTTACCTCGGAGCACAAGATAACGAGGGCGAAATGGTTGAAGTTGGGCCTGAGTTGGTGGCCTTACCCTTTTGGACACCTGACATGTGTTCGGCGATCATTCATGCCGCCGAAGCCGCTGGGGGCTTTGAACCCGAACCCCATGATCCCGTGCCCGGTCACGAAGTGAGTTTGGCAACGATCAGTCCGCGCCTCTATGAAAACCTGATGGTTGATCTCGGTGAGCGAATCTGGCCACAGTTGCAAGAGAAGTGGCCTCTCATCGACTATTGCGGACTGCGGGATGCTTTCGTGATCAAGTACAGCATGGATACACAGACGGAGTTGCGGCTTCATCACGACATCGCTCAAGTATCGGGATCGGTGAAATTGAACGATTCCTACACTGGAGCGGAGTTGAGTTTTCCTCAACAAGGGTTCACGAATAGTGATCTGGCAGTGGGTTCGTTGTTGGTGTGGCCATCGTTGGTGACCCATCCGCATCAAAGTCTCGCTCTTACGAGTGGGGTCAAATACTCATTGACACTGTGGTTTGAAATCCCCGAGCAGTACAACTAATTTATGCCGTTTACTCAGGGACTATCCACCATTTGGTGAGGAAAGAAAACTACCGTCACAGTTGTTGTGATCACTGCAAAGAACAAACCGCGAAGCATCAATTTTGCTCTGCTGTTGTGTTTGGTCAGTGTCCCTATTTTGCTCTCAGGTTGTTCGGGTGTGGTCTCATCATCTGCTGACGCGGCCACTAAACCGCCAGCAACAATCGCATTGTCTGCGCCGCAACCAAGAGAGACTGTCCCGCCACCAACGTTGCCTAGGCCGATCATCACGGTTCCTCCACCGCAGGCAGTTGTCATTGCTGTAGTACCGCTTGATGTGCCGCTCGTAGCGGTCGGAAAAAAAGATGGAGCAGAAACTGCACGGGTGCAGCAACGTCTGTTGGATTTGGGATTTTGGTTGCAATCATCACAAGGTGAATATGGCGTGACCACCGCCCAAGCGGTGATGGCTTTTCAAAAGTACGTTGGTCTCGAGGCATCTGCTGCGGTCGATGAAGCGACTGCTCAAGCGCTCACGAGCGCCACGACGAAGGCTCATGGGGAGACCAACACTGGCACGCTGATTGAGATTGACAAAGATTTGCAATTACTTTTTATTGTTCAAGATGCCGTGACAGTCTGGACTATCAACGTTTCCACTGGCTCGGGGATTGCTTTTAAAGAACGCGATGCAAATGAATGGGGTAAATGGGTGTGGGGAGATGCACAAACTCCCGATGGAATCTTCAAGATTAATCGCGAGGTTGAGAAGGGGTGGCGAACGGGTGATCTTGGGGATATCTACCGCCCGAAGTATTTCAATAAAGGAATCGCTCTGCATGGGGCATATCAGGTTCCCAACTATCCCACATCGCATGGGTGCGTGCGAATGTCGACTCCAGCTATGGATTTCATCTGGGCAGAGGACTTGGCTCCGATGGGGATGAAGATCTGGGTGCACTCTAATCCACCTGTTTTGTGACATCCTGAAGAAGTGATCTCCACATTCACCGAATTTCGTCCATGGACTGATCCAACAGTGGTCTCCATTGGACGCCTAGCAATGCGACAGGTGATGACATCGCATATCGATGTCGAGAGTGCACGCGGACTACGTCAAGAGTCACCGTGGTGGCAAAACCTCAATGGATCATGGCAATTGAAGTTATGGGCCAATCCTGATGCTGTGCCGAATACCGCAGTAAAAACAAACTTGTCGTCGAAGGCCGGTTGGCTTTCAGTTGAGGTCCCTGGCAACTGGACGATGCAGGGGACTGGTGACTTCCCGCACTACACCAATGTGCAAATGCCCTTTGCCTTGCGTCCGCCAGAAGTCCCAGAAAAAAATGTCACGGGTGTGTATCGGCGAACTTTCACAGTACAGCGTGGATGGAAAAGTCGCCGCACAATTATTCATATCGGTGGCGCAGAAAGCGTGCACGCACTTTTTATCAACGGAAGTTTCGTTGGCTATGGAACAGATAGTCGCTTGCCGAGCGAATATGACATCAGCGACTTTCTTGAAACAGGAAAAAATACTGTGGCCATTATGGTGCCGCGTTATAGCGCTCAGTCGTATGTCGAAGATCAAGATCAGTGGTGGATGGCGGGTCTACACCGCGAAGTATTTCTGGAGTCACGGGCTCTAGTGCATCTTGATCAAGTTCATGTAGTCGCGGACTGGGATGTGGACTCGGGAGTGGCCACAGCAACAACGACATTACGAATTCGTAGTGCTGACGAAAAAGCCATGGCTCGGGGTTGGAGTGTGCGAACTTGGATTGAAACTCTTGATGGCCGTCGCCTGAGTCGGGTGCAGAAGGAAACTTTTCCGCATCGACATCTACAGGCTTATCTATTTTCTGGTCATCTTGCTACGACCACAGCTGTGGTGCCTAAAGCCACGCCTTGGTCGGCGGAGACGCCAAGGCGTTATCGCTTGGTGTGCGAACTGCTGAACCCTGATCAGGAAGTCACAGAAGTCGTTGCTCAAGTCATTGGATTTCGGCGGGTTGAAATTAAGGATGGCCTAGTAAGCGTCAATGGTCAAGCGATCACCATCATGGGTGTGAATCGCCATGATCATCACCCTGATCGTGGTAAAGCGGTGACGGTTGAAGATATGCGCCAAGACATCGTGGCGATGAAACAAGCCAATGTCAATGCCGTGAGAACATCGCATTATCCCAATGACCATCGCTTTTATGACTTGTGCGATGAATACGGCTTGTATGTCATTGATGAGGCAAATATTGAGAGCCATGCCTTCAATACGAGTTTGTGTCATGACCCACGCTTCTCTGCCACATGGCTTTCGCGAGTTTCGCGAATGGTTGAACGTGATCGCAATCATCCGAGCATCATCATCTGGAGTCTCGGCAATGAATCTGGATATGGCGAACATCATGAGGCTTGCGCGGCGTACATCCGGCGAGTGGACCCGACTCGACTCTTGCATTATGAAGGAGCAAGTTTTCATGGAGGTTGGAGCGACGGACTCGGACAAGCAACCGATGTGGTGTGTCCGATGTATCCGCCGGTGGTGGCTTTGGATTGGTACGCCGACGGTGCCTTGGGAACGCGCCCTGTGATCTTGTGCGAATACAGTCACGCCATGGGGAACTCGAATGGTGGTCTATCGGATTACTGGGAGGCCTTCAATAAACATCGGGTACTTCAAGGTGGGTTCATTTGGGAATGGAAAGATCACGGCATTCGTCAGGTCGCGAAAAATGGCATTGAACGTTTCGCTTATGGCGGACAGTTCGGTGACACACCACATGACGCAAACTTTGTTGCCGACGGTTTAGTTTCTCCAGAGTGTGAACCCCACCCTGCGATGCAGGAATTGATGTGGGTTCATCGTCCAGTCTCGGTTGAACAAACTGGTTGGAAATTGCGTGTGACAAACCGTCAGTCTTTTCGAAATTTGGCTTGGTTGCGTGGATTCTGGGAGATGACTGTTGATGGTCAGATTCTTTCATCAGGTTCATGGTCGCCCGATGTGAACCCAGGTCAATCACTGTTGATTGATCCGCCAATCAATCTCGTTGAGGCCAAGACTCACCATGGTGAGGTTCTCTTAAATTTCAGATGGCAAACAAAAAAAGTCACGCCATGGTGTGGTGCTGGTCATCTCGTGGCATGGGACCAGATCGTGGTCCGAGAAGCAAAACTTCCAGTGATGCCCAAACGTGTCTCACACAGTGATCGCGCCGAGATTGATGTTCTTTTGGGTAGTCCTCCGCGACTCAATATATGGCGCGCTGCGACCGACAATGATGGCTTCAAACTCATCGGCAACGGAGGGGCTCTCGGCAAATGGTTGAAGGCGGGGATCGATAGCAAGCCAGCCGAATCATTAGTGCAGCATGTTTTCGATTCCTATGTTGATGCTCACGGCGCTGTCATCTATGACCATACGGTCGTTGTCCCCGAAGAGTTAGCAGATCTTCCCCGCGTTGGAGTGGTCTTTGAAATGCCAGTGGGCTTCGATCAGATTCGCTGGTTCGGACGCGGCCCATTGGAGAATATGCCAGATCGAAATTCGGGTGCGTTGCTTGATATTTGGGAATCTGAGCCCGATGAATTGCCGTATATTTTGCCGCAAGAATTTGGGTTGCGAACGGATTGTCGCTGGATGGAAATTATTCGCTCGCGTGACGGGCGTCGGCTGCGGATTGAAGCATTGCGTCCAGTTGCGTTACATATGTCGGCGACGCACCATCGTGACGAGGATTTATTTGCAGCGGCCGATGTCAGCGAGTTGAGACGGCGCGAAGGACTTGTGGTCCATCTTGATATCGCCCACCGGGGTGTCGGCACCGCCAGTTGTGGGCCCGATATTCATCAGCGTCATGCAATCGCTGCTGGTAATTATCGTTTTGCCTACCGCTTACTACTCGTCAAATAGGTTCAGCGGCGCGACGGACTCGCAGTTTTCTATCATCGGCTGTGAGGCATTCACCTGACTCCAGATCGAATTTCCAGCCGTGCAAGGTGCAGGTCAATATTGTCCCATCTTGCTCACCAAAGACACCGAGGTCGGCTTGGCGATGGGGGCAGAAGCGCTCAACAATGTAGTCACCAATAGTTATTTCTTCACTTGGCTCAGGTCGCATGAATTTTTTGAGTGCTTCTGCTTCGGTGCGCTGCATCCGTTCGACACTCAGCGACTTGAAGAAGTTATAGATGAACTCGTTGTATGAACCAGACCTCCAGGCCTTGAAGCGCAATGAGAGAAATAATTTGTCGCTCCAATCGGCGGCGTTTTGGCTAACGACGGTTTCCACTAGGCGACGGTCTATCTCAAAGCGAAATCCGTAAGCCTCATTGTTGAAGGGGCGTACTTCGCCATTGGGAAAATCAATAAGAATCTCAAGATCTCCCGCCCGCAATAGGCAGGCTGCTCCAACTCCGCGTCGCAGGGCTGGCGCCATTGCGAGAAGTGGTTCCCACCACAATTTGAGAGTTGTCAGCAAATCAGGGCTCTCATCAGACCACGTAGTCTTCATTTCTTCAAGCCACACAAGATAATCGGCTTGGTAAGTGCGCAAGTAACTCTCTTTGTCAGAAAAGATTTCCTGAACATTTTCCTCTGCTATGGGATGCAGCGTTTCGATGTCATCTCCGAGGGTGATGCAGGTTCCTGGAATATTGATAATCCCGTGACGCTGCACCGCATTCAATTGAGCAATAAATCTTGTCTGATCTGGAAATATCGAACAACTATCTTTCGCTACGTCATTGAAAGCGAATAGTTCGGGATCCAGAAAACAGGGTGGGCCGGCCGATGGAACGACGGCACGGGCGTTCAGAGCTTCGACATAGCGCATGGCTCGTGCAAATTGGCTCTCAACTTTCAGATCAATGAGTTCGCGCATCCGTTGAGCCGGCTCGTCGTAAACCATTGGATACCAAATAGCGCCCGAATATTGCAGGAAGTGCAGATCGATGGGACCGTGAGCCAGCAGAGCGCTGAGATCACTGGTCCGACAATCATTTTGATTCACGATGCGATGCGCGCCATCGCTGACAACAAGGGCCGAGTCACCAGCTGGACCGTCAGTAATAGATGTTTCAACATGTATGGCGATTGAGAGATCATCGCCGAGGTCGTAGGCAATTCCGTCGCTTGTGGCGATGAAGTGAGTAAAACCTAAATGGCGTAAGCGACGTTCCAACTCTTTGGTTGGATAGTCGGGTAACAGAACTGGCGTCTGTGGAGAAATATTGTCCACCAACCACTGCTCATCGAGATGATCTCCGTGGAGGTGCGAGATATATAGATAATTTGGCTGGCGAATAGCTTTCGCGAGCCCTGCGTTCAATTGGTCGTTACGCGGAAAGACAAACCACGAACCAAAATACGCTGGGTTAAACCATGGGTCACACAAAATTGAGCCCTGGCGAGTTTCAATAAAGATCCCTGCGTGCCCAATTGAAGTCGCACGCATGGAAGTCGATGTCACAGATCTAACCTAGCGAAAAGTTGCCAAGTTATGAGTGCAGACTTTTCTCACTTAGTCGGTGGGTCGGTAAATCTGACACCATCACGGCTGACATTTTCTGTCCACTTGCTGCCATCCCAATAACGAAAGTCGTATCGACCAGCAGGATCTTTGTACCAATCTGCGGGCACGCTGGGGACTGTCGTCGTTGGTGTGGTCGTTGGTGTTGTCGTTGGTATTGTCGTCTCCGCTGAATCGGAAGTAGTGGAGGCCCAGCCCGCAGCAGATGCTGGAGTCGTCGCGACGACGGGTCGTGAGAGAAAAGCCACGATCTCATTGCCAGCAGACACAATGCTGACGACGTTCCAGCCTTCACCTGACTGCGCAGTGAGTTGAGTAGCTAAATCGTCGTGAGCATCAGGAGAAACCTTGATTGAGACAAATTCCAACATGTGAGA
This sequence comes from uncultured Actinomycetes bacterium, assembly GCA_937902105.1. Taxonomy (GTDB): domain Bacteria; phylum Actinomycetota; class Acidimicrobiia; order Acidimicrobiales; family Ilumatobacteraceae; genus Casp-actino8. The sequence continues at coordinate 16,932 of CALGTP010000771.1, read as the reverse complement.
AAGTCTACCCCTCTTGATCAATCTTGAGAAGTGGTGCCCTCAACTGCTACCAGCCCTCGGGCTTGCGCTTGTGATGACTCACCATCAAAGATCAAGGCTCCATCGCGCAGGGCGATTGTACGTGCTGTTCGAGAAACAAAACTCAACTCGTGGGTTGCCACTACAAGAGCTGCACCTGCTGTCGAGGCCTGATCAAAGAGATCAAGCAATGCCTCTTTACCATCGGCATCAAGTCCGACAAAAGGTTCATCTACCAACATCAGTTCGAAGGGGCGAATGAAGGCGATAGCGATCGCTGCTTTTTGTTTCAGGCCGCGGCTGAAGCGTGAGGGTAGATCGTCGCCGCGTTCGTAAATACCGAGTTGTCCAAGAAGGTCGGCGGCGCGTTGCTCCCAGGCAGTCATGTTGTGCAATCGAGCGGTGTACTCCAAGTGTTCCCATACCGAGAGGTCATCGTAAAAAGTAGGAGTATCGGCGAGATAACTCAGTTTCGAACGTGCTGCCATTGAGCCTGGTTCTTGACCGAAGATTGTTATGCCACCAGAAGCCGGTTCAAGAAGTCCAGTGGCGATTCGCAAAAATGTTGTCTTTCCCGAACCGTTATGACCGATGAGAGCGACGCGCTCATGTTCTTCGACGCGCACAGACAATGGATATAAAGCTGGTCCGTCACCGTAGTCCTTTGCAACATTGGTGGCGATGAGGGCTGCTGGCAAAACGGTTGCGGTCTGTGTACCACTAGGGGCACTCGGTGAGGTGGAGTTAGGTGGTTTGGGATGGCGACTCATGATTTTGCTCCAGTACGTGATTTTTGACCGCGACTTTCAGCAGCGGCATTAGCCAATGATTTTTTGATGTCATCGCGAAAGCGAACCCATCCACCAATCATGAACGACAAAAGTAGGACCGCTATGGCGACTCGCAGGGCAGCGGCGGGTGTACCCGAGCCATGAGTCAGGGCTGAACGCACTGCAAGCATCGGCAGACTGCCGATGACTGCTAAGACCACTGGCCAAATTGCCTTGATCAAACTCAGCGTTCCGGCAACTTCAGGGGGCATCATATTGGCTTGGGCGTTTGATGAAATTTGATCGGGGGCACCAGAGACAATGTTGATGGCTGCGCCGATCAATCCACCAAGCATTGCGGGGACTGCACAAATTGCGGCAACTGACCACATTTTGGGTTCAGCGAGTCCCATCGTGGCGACCATGATGCCCACCACGGGAAAACAAATCGCGCCAGTTGAAGTGAGTAGCGAGAGATACATCACACCGCGAATTTTTGGATAGGCGTCAGTGCGTTCACCTTGATCAATTTCTTGGGCGAGAGGTTCGCAGAGTTCCAATCCCAATATAAATAACGCCAGTCCGCTAGCAACGATTGCGGCTGTCGTTCCGTTGTACATCGCTACTTGACACAAGCCAGCGATGATGGCCAAAGAAACAATGCGCGTCAGGCGACTCACGGGAAACCGCAAGAGTCCTTGCCAGCCGCGATGCCATTCGGTGGAAAAACCTCGATTGCGACGAACCTTGAGCCACGGTCGGCTTCGACTTCGTTCTTGGCTGAGTTGTCGGCGTAACAATGTCACTGTCCGCAGATCTTGCAGGGTCACCGCAAACCGCAGTTGACTGACTAATGCAGAACGACGAGATAAAGATTCGAGAGACTGTCGACCGAGCAATACCAAACCAATGATCATCAAAAGTGCAGCGGCGAGTATGGGGGCTATTTCTATAGAGCGTGTTCGTTGGCTCCACATTGCGAGACCGCCTTGTAGATCTCCAGGACCAGCAAGCGTTGATTTTGGCAGAGATGCAGTGACTTGCCAAACTAATAATGCGGCGCCAACAATGCTTGCCATCCACCCACGTAGTTTTAATGAATGCGCGCATAAGGCTGCACCGACAAAAAGCGCACCCGCAGTGGCTCCCCAAATAGATCCGGACAGAGCCCATGCCATTGCGGTGCCGGGTAAACGCCGTCCGGCAAGTTGACCAGCCACTGCGCCCGCGGCGGCGGTAGAGAACATCACCGTGCGTAATCGTTGGACAGCGGGACGCATCAATACACGCTGGCGACTGACAGGGGCCAGCAATACATGGCGAACATCTGCTTCTTCAATCGCCAGTGGACCACCGCGACTACCTGAGCGCAATCCCATTGCGAGTGCCAATACACCCGCGAGACCGAGCCAACTGGGCCCAAACTTTAAGACATCAGCGGCAGTTGTAGTGGTGACTGGCTCATCGGTGACGAGGCCAGAAAGAAACAAAATTCCACCACCGAAAATAAATGCCGCAAGGTAAACCCGATAGAGAGCTTCAAACCATTCAACTTCGGCAAGTCGATTTTTCTGTCGTGTTCGACGCAACTCACGAACAGCATGACTGCTCACCGATGAGGTGTGCTTGATGAAAGCGTCACGGTCAGGAGTTGCACTGCCAACTTCTATGGGTGCCTGCGGGTCAGATGCCCAACCCGACCAGGAAGCGACAAAAAGTCGTGCGTGGCCAAATCCGGCATGTTCGAGGGCGACGACGTTGAGACAAGCCGAGATTCCACTGCCGCAATAGGCAATGACATCGTCGGCAACGTCAACACATAATGATTCGTAGTGGACGCGCAGTTCATCCACGTTCTTCAAGATGCCGGTTTGTGAATCAAGGAGACTATTCCAAGGAGCGTTGAATGCTCCTGGGATGTGACCGGGGCGCGGATCAAGTTTGGCTGCGGCTTCATTGACGTTGCCAGCGAAGCGATCAGGACTACGCGCGTCAAGTATGACGAGTCGTGATGAAGTCGCAGTACGGATAAGAATCTCTTCAAGTTCTTGTTTACTGGCGAGCTGATGGACGGGCCACGGAGTCGTGGTGAAAGTTCCGCCTTTCACCGACATGGGTTTTCCTGTGGCTAATGGTTCATGTGAATGTGCTTGCCACGCTGCGATTCCCCCGTCAAGCAATGAAGCCTGGCAACCCAGCATGCGCAACATCACAACGAATCGCGCTGCAGTCATACCTCCTGTGTCGTCATAGGCAATAACCCGTGAGGTGTTACTGATTCCGAGACGCGACATTGCCCCAGCAAAGGCTGATGGTGAGGGGAATGGGTGTCGACCAGCAGTGGCATCGGTGCGATCGGAGTTCACGAGATCTTTTTCAAGATCAACAAAGATGGCACCAGGGATATGTCCCTCGGTGTACACCTTGCGGGCATCGCGCCCATCGAGATACCACCGAACATCAGCGATGATCACATTTCCCAGTGTTGAAAGTTGCTGGAATTCATCAGCAGAAATAACGACAGCGGTATCGGCTTGTGACTCAATTGGGGGAACTTGGGGATTTAACTCATTCAAGGTTTTCATTCTCGCGCTTGGTGCAGGCATACTGACAATGGTGAGTGTAAGAACTGTTGAACTTTTTGCGTCCTTATTGGCCTTGGTTGCCCTTGTGGGCGGCTTGGGTTTTGCCTCGGTCGGCGGCTATTTCGCCCCCACAACGGCGTTGGTGAACGATATTCGCCGCCTATCACTTTGGCTGGCGTGGTTGGTAGCGGCGGTGGCTACTGCGGGAAGCCTGTATTTCAGCGAGGTAGCGCACTATGCGCCCTGTCGCCTGTGTTGGTTCCAGCGTATTTGCATGTATCCCCTGGCAGGTATTTTGTTGATCGCTGCGATTCGTAAAGACCGCAATGTGCGTTGGTATGCCTTGCCCTTACTGATCGCTGGTGTGTGTTTATCTAGTTATCACTATCTGATTGAGTGGAAACCGTCTTTAGGAGATGGGGCTTGCGGCATTGGGCCATCATGTACAGATGTGTGGTTTCGGCGCATGGGTTTTGTGACACTTGCCTTTATGGCTTTGTGTGGATTCATTGCCATTGTGGCACTCTTATTTATAGGTACTCCTGGCGACGATCTTGAAAGGCAGGCCATAGATGGCTCAGAAATCTCAACCAAGTAATGGCAAGTGGGTTGTATTGGCGATAGTGGCCGCAATTGCCACAGCGCTACTCGTGGCTGTTGTTGTAGGCGGCGGCGATGAAGGTAGTAGCACAACTAATTCGCTACCAGGTGGCGATGTGCTCGCCAAGGAAAATCAGCCCGTTGTTATTGAGGGCACCACCCTTGAGTCATTAGGTGATGAGGCGATCGATCCGATGGTGGGTCAAGTGGCTCCGACATTGAATGGTGCGACCTTTGACGGATCAGGTGTATCGGTGACTCCTGGTGATGGTCAGGCGTACATGGTCGTGTTCTTGGCGCATTGGTGCCCACATTGCAATCGCGAAGTTCCGCGTCTCATTGAGTGGCAAGCATCGGGTGCAGTTCCGAGTGAACTGCAGGTTGTCGGTGTGAGTACCGCAGTCGCTAGTGATCGGCCGAATTACCCGCCCTCGCAATGGGCCGTTGACAAAGGTTGGACCTGGCCGATGATGGCGGATTCAACATCGATGGAAGCAGCTGAGGCATACGGTGTTTCGGGCTATCCGTTTTTTGTGATTGTCGGGGCCGATGGCGAAGTTAAGGTTCGCGTGTCAGGTGAAGTAGAAATCGCCGCCCTCACGCAAATCGTTGGTGACGCTCTCGCCGACTAATTTACTGCGCTGATTGTTCGGCCCGCAATAAAACTTCACGCAGAGGGATATTGAGAGCCGTGGCTGCCAGCAGTGCATCGTCGTACTCAACCTTGACCCGATTGCCACTGATCTTGACTCGAATGTCGTAGCCATCAATAGTGACTGTTTTTTCAGTTCGCGTTTGTGGCCAGCGTTGCAAGGTTGTGCCACGTAATCCGAGTGTGCCCGTCTCACGAACAAGAATTGCGGCTATTTTTTCTATGAGAGATGAATCGCATAGGGCATGAACCGTAAAAGCAGGGCGACCTTTTTTCATCACAATTGGGGAAGCCCAGGCATCATGCGCTCCGGCACTGAGTAGTGAGGCGATGGTATGAGCAACTACTTCGCCGGTGACATCGTCAACATTTGCCTCAAGTAGTTGCACCGTTTGACCAGTCCCCGACAGCACAGATGTCTCTGTTGCGTCACCGATGATGACTTGCACGACATTGGCGCGCCCAGAAATATCAGCCGTGCCGGCACCGTAACCAACAGCGTGTACGCCCATTGAAGGCATGACGCCAAACGATTCGGCGAGCGCGACCATCAGAGCAACCCCCGTAGGTGTGGCAAGTTCGCGATGGTCATCCAGTCCCACCATGGTGACGTTGCGCAGGGCACATAAAGCAGTCACCGCTGGTGCAGGGTTGGGGAGCACACCATGAGCGGTGTTGATATGTCCGTGGCCAACGGCAATATTGCCACAAAATATTTTTTCAATATTGAGAACTTCAAGAGCAGCACATACGCCAACAATGTCAATGATCGCATCCACACTTCCAACTTCGTGAAATTCGATGTCGTCAATACTGACGTTATGAATCTTGGCTTCCACTTCGGCTAAGACGTGAAACACTGTGAGTGCTCGGGCGCGGACACGATCTGGTAATTCAGAATTCTGTAGCAGTTGGGAGATATTGCTCCACGAGCGGTGGTGATGTTGATGTTCGGCCTGATGATCGTGCACGGCAACAATGGCGCGAGTTGCGCTGACACCAGAACGCTGAGTGCGCTCAAACGTGAGAGCGTAATCGTCAATCTTTAAGCCACCAAGAATCGCTCCGACGGCGAAAGAATCTGCACCTGCGTCAACGAGCGCGGCCAGGGTCATATCTCCCGCTGTTCCAGCAGTGCAGTTAAACCAAGCGAGGCGACTCATGATTTCTCTTTCGGTTGGAGACTACGAAGGATACGCGATACTGCGCATGCTGCTCCATAACCATTGTCAATGCCGACTACGGTGACGCCATTGGCGCAGGTGGCGTGCATTGCCAAAAGTGCCGTGACACCTTCAAGACCCGATCCGTACCCCACATTGGTGGGTACGGCGATCACAGGTTTGCCGCTGAGTCCGCCGATGACACTGGCTAAGGCGCCTTCCATGCCAGCGACCACGACGATGACATCTGCGGCCATGATGTCATCAAGGCGATCTAGCAATCGATGCAACCCCGCTACACCGACATCGGTGATGCGGGCGCCAATAATGCCGTGGGCGCGTAAAGCCAAGAGGCACTCATCCACCACGGGTACATCAGCGGTACCCGCGGAAATAACAAGAGCCCGTCCTTTGTACCAAGGTGTTGCAGCGCGCCACAGCATGGAACCATTGGCCATCTCAGCGGGGCCGAAAGCAGTGGTCAGAGCGAGACATTGATCTTGGTTGGTACGCGTCACGAGGATAGGTCCAGTGCCGTGGGCCAGTAACTCAGCAACGATCAAAACGCATTGCTCGGGGGTCTTACCTGGTCCATAGACGGCTTCGGGGGTGCCTTGACGGAGATGTCGGTGGTGATCCACCAAGGCATCGCCGACATCGCTGAAAGGCAGTCTTTTGAGCCGTTCGACGGCCTCATCTGGCGAGACCGTACCTGCAGAAACTCCATCCATTAATTGGCGCAAGGTTTCAACATCCACTTAATCATCCTGCCACTTGGCGACCGTGCCTCTAGCCTTGGCGATTGTGAACACTTCCACTCCATCCCAGCACCCAACTGAGCGAACTTTGCGGGTGGCGTTTCTTGGACCTTTCGGGACCTTCACCGAACAGGCCGTGCGTTCTCAGGGAGATCTCGATCAGGCTGAGTTGGTGGCCTATCGCTCGGTCCCGGATGTCTTGGATGCTGTGCAAAGTGGCGAAGTGGACTTCGGTGTTGTCCCCATTGAAAATTCCATTGAAGGTACGGTGAACTTCACTCAAGATGCTTTGTCCTTCGATTACGAACTGTTGATTCAACGCGAAATCGTTCTTGATATTGAGCATTGTTTAATGGCCTTACCTGGAACAGCACTTGGCGATGTCACGAGCGTGTTGTCAATTCCCGTTGCCACCGCCCAATGCCATCGGTACCTAAGGGAAAAATTACCTAACGCTCAAGTGGACGCAGCAAATAGCACTGCCGATGCAGCCAAAACAGTTGCTACGAATGCTGTGGCAGGAGTCGCTGCCGTTGCGCCGCGAAATGCTGCGACTTTATATGGACTTGATATTTTGGCAACCGACATTGCCGATCATGCTGGCAATCAGACGCGCTTCGTTGTCGTCGGTCGCTCAGGAATACCTGCACCGACGGGACATGACATCACTGGCATTGTTGTCTATCAACGCGCCGATGAGCCAGGAAGTTTGATTTCAATTTTGCAAGAGTTCGCCGCACGACGAGTGAACATCACCAACTTGTTGTCCCGACCGACGAAAGCTGGCGGACTTGGCGATTATTGTTTCGTGATGTATCTCGACGGACATATCGCCGATGAGTTGGTCGCCGATGCTTTGCGGGCCTTGCATGCCAAGCAAGGAAACGTGAAGTTTTTGGGTTCTTATCCTGCGCATTCGCTTCACATACACAGCACTCGCGAACATGCCGATGTGCGTTGGCAACAAGCCGATGACTGGATAGATCGACTCCGCTTGACGATTCAATAATCTCGTTTTTGCGCCTAGTGTGCAGGTATGTCTGCACATTCACCATCAGTAGCGGTTGTCACCGGAGCAAACTCGGGGATCGGCCGAGCCACGGCCATTCACTTGGCGCAAAACGGATACCGCGTCTTTGGCACGGTTCGGAACATTGATAAAGCCACCAAAGCCATAGCAATGGCAAATGCAGTTGGCGTCGATATTGAGTGGGTTGAATTAGATATTGCCGATGATCAAAGCGTCACCAATGGATTTGTAGACATCATGCAACGCACCGAGCGCATCGACGTGTTGGTGAACAATGCTGGTGTTGGCGGCAATGCTGTGGTTGAAGAATGTCCGTCTTCGTTGTATCTCGACATTATGAACATCAATCTCTGTGGTGCAGTTCGTTGTGCTCAAGAAGTTCTGCCAGCGATGCGTCAACGAAAGTCTGGTTGCATCATCAACGTCTCCTCGGTCGTGGGTCGTTTTGCGGCTCTCGCGCAAGCTCCCTATGTGGCATCAAAGTGGGCCCTTGAAGCAATGAGTGAAGGTCTCGCTCAGGAACTTGCCCCTTTCAATATTCGTGTCGCCATCATTGAGCCCGGGATCACCAAATCGGCGATCTTCGCCAAGAATATTGACGCCCCAAACAGCACGGGCGCCTACGAGGCGCACTACCGCCGGATGTTTCAGTTTTACGCAGCGGGCATGGCTAACTCCACGGACCCATTTGAGGTGGGGGCTGTGATTCGCCAAGCCATTGAAACCACAACCCCGCGACTGCGTTATCCCGTATCTTGGGGTGGGCCCGAGATTTTGGCACGTCGAGATTCGGTCAGTGACGCCGATTGGGTGGCGCTGGGGGCCGTTGAGGACGACGCCGAGTACATCGCCAGTTTTGAGAGACTCTTTGGAATCAGTATCGCTACCTGAAACGGCGATGGTACTCACGAAAATAGTCGCTAGCCTCATAGGCGGAACGGTGGCAGAGCGGACAAATGCATCCGCCTTGAAAGCGGAAGGCTCACAAGGCCCGGGGGTTCGAATCCCTCCCGTTCCGCTCGAAGTGTTGCTGGAAACTCGCCTGTAGGCTTCTCCCGCTACACCTTGGAGAGGTGCCAGAGCACGGTTGAATGGGACGTCCTGCTAAGACGTTGACTCCCGAAACGGAGTCCGTGGGTTCGAATCCCACCCTCTCCGCCAATTCGTTGGCCAGATCACAAAAGTTTGTCTCTTCTTTATGAACCAATGTGCGCGGTCTGGGCTGCTGCTGCTAGGAATAACAGTGTTGGTATCAAGAGTTCTCAGGGGGAAATCAGATGGTTGACGAGAGGTACACGGTTATTTCTGCTGACTGTCATGCTGGCGCGGAACTGTTGGAGTATCGACCTTTTCTTGACAAAGAATATGTGAGTGAGTTTGATGCTTGGGCTGAGACGTATGAGGTTCCATACGAGGATCTGAAGGGTCCAGACGGGCCACGCAACTGGGACTCTGATCGCCGACTGGCCGATATGGAGGCCGATGGAATTGTTGCCGAGGTGATTTATCCAAACACCATTCCACCGTTTTATCCTAAAAGTTCGTTGACCTATCAGCCACCTGCTGTCAATAGTGGTGATGCTGCTCGACGCTGGGCCGGATTGCGTGCTCACAATCGTTGGTTAGCAGATTTTTGTAGTCGGACACCAGGTCGTCGTGTCGGCATTTGCCAAATCAATCTGCACGACATTGAAGCCTCAATTAAAGAAATTCGCTGGGCAAAGTCGGCTGGATTGATGGGGGGAATTCTTCTTCCTGGGGTGCCGCCTGGAGTTGGACTGCCTGAGTTGTATGACATCGACTATTACGGTCCGCTGTGGGCGGTCTGCGAAGAATTGGGCATGCCTGTGAATCATCACGGCGGTAGTGCCAGTCCTGCCATGACCGAGGCCGTTGAGTCTCCAGTGATCTTTTTATTGGAGATCACTTGGTGGTCACATCGAGCGCTCACTCATCTCATTGTTTCGGGGGCCATGGAGCGTCATCCCGAAATGAAGTGCGTGTTTACTGAGCAAGGCACCGAATGGGTTCCAGGTGAGTTGGCTCGCTTGGATTATTTCTTTGACCGAATGCGTCATGCAGTTGGTTCGCAAGAACATGTCTGGGGACAACCCGTGATGTCGCGATTGCCGTTGCAGCCGAGCGAATACTGGGCTCGTCAGTGCTACACGGGTTCAAGTTTTATTCGTCCAGGGGAAGTGCCTTCGCGTTACAAAGTGGGCGTTGACAGCATTATGTGGGGCAGCGACTATCCACATAAGGAAACCAGTTTTCCGTACAGCACTGAGGCATTGCGCGCAGCCTTTGCTGACTGTGCGCCTGCAGAGATTGAGCAGATGTTGGGTCTCAATGCCGCCGAGGTGTATGGCTTTGATCTCAAACAACTTGCACCAATCGCCGCCAGAGTCGGGCCGAAGGTGTCTGATGTGGCAGTCGCTCTCCCTAAAGGTGGAGTGCCCAAAGAAGCACAACGTTGTCCTGCTTTTGTCGGCTTGACTGCCGATGTGTGATGGTCAGTAGTCAAAGGGGAATGTCATGAAATCATTGGCAGGAAAAGTTGCAGTGGTCACTGGCGGTGGTGGTGGTCTCGGTCGTGCGATGGGCGAGCGTTTCGCTGCGCAAGGAATGAAAGTTGTTTTGGCCGATGTGCAAGCCCCACTTTTGCAAGCCACTGTTGAAGAGTGTCGCGCCAAAGGTTTAGAGATCAGCGGTCATGTCACTGACGTGACCAATCAGGAATCAGTTGACGCATTGCGTGATTTCACTGTGTCCACCTACGGAGCGGTGCATGTCTTGTGTAATAACGCTGGCATCGGGGCTGGCGCTGAAGGTCGAATGTGGGAACATGAACTTAATGATTGGAAGTGGGCGATAGCGGTCAACGTGATGGGTGTGATTCACGGGATCAACTCGTTCGTGCCAGCCATGTTGGCTCACGGTGAAGAGGCCCACATCGTGAACACCTCTTCAGGAAATGGCGGAGTGTCACCGCTGTCAGGAACCCCGCAATATGCCGCAACAAAAGCCGCTGTGGTCACGGCTTCAGAATGTCTCTACGCACAATTGCAAGAAGTTGAGTCGTCCATTGGCGTTTCTGTGTTGTTTCCAGGGCCGAACATGTTGCGCACTGGTTTGTTTGAATCTTGGCGATCGCGCACTGACGAGTTTGCTAAACAACGACCGCGTAAGACTCCGTACACAACGGTTGAACAATTAGAAATTCAGATGAAGGCCGCTGGACATGCAATTGCTTATACGGCTGTGGAAGAAGTTGCCGAAATGGTTGTTGACGGTATTTTGCACAACCAGTTTTGGATGATGCCCGATAGCGAACGCGGTGACAACTCGATGCGTCTTCGTTATGAGTCAATGAAATCGCGTAGTAATCCGACCTATTTACGGCAAGTTCCAGGCTGAAAATGATGAATACACCAAGGAGAAAAGTATGACCACTATTGATAACCCATCCACCCATACGGGGAATCCTTATATCGATCCATATCTCAACGTTCCAGTCAACGATCCGTACATCATTGTCTCGGCCGACAGTCACGCAGGGCTTCCGACTGCGGATTATCGCGAGTACTTGGAGAAAAAGTTTCATCCGCAGTTTGATGATTTCTTGGCCGAGCGCGACAAGGCACTTGAAGTTTCCACGATGCTTGGAACGCGCAACGAGGATTATGCCAAGAAGTGGTTTGAAGAACACGAGGAAGCATTACGCAGCGGTTGGGAGGCGACGCGTCGTGATCAGGAACTTGATGGCGATGGTGTTGCCGGTGAAGTCATTTTCCCCGATGCCGATGCAGTAGAGAGTCGGACATGCGTGCCATTCGGTGCGGGTCTCGGGATGTCCGGAGACATGGATCCTGAATTAGGTCTTGCTGGATCAATTGCTCACAATCGTTGGCTCGCCGAATTATGTTCACAAAGTCCAGAGCGCCGTCGTGGCATGGCCCTTGTGCCCATTACGGCCGATCTACCACGGGTTTTGGCTGAAATTCGTCGGGCTAAAGAATCCGGCTTGGGCGGCGTGATGATTCCCGCGATGTGGGTCAATCAGTTGCCATATCACGATCGTCATTACGACCCCGTATGGGCCTTATGCGAAGAATTGAACATGCCGATCTCGACCCACTCGGGCCCAGCCTCGCGCGATGAATATGACAATCACCTCGGTATCTATGTCACCGAAGTTGTGTGGTGGCCAGCGCGTCCATTGTGGTTCATGCTGTGGTCTGGCGTGTTCGAACGTTTCCCTGGTTTGCGCTTTGGTGTGACCGAGGCCGGTTGTTGGTGGTTACCACCACAGATTTGGTTCTGGGATCGACTTGCTCTTGGTCAAAAGGGTACGGAAAAATTAGGTGGCGATCCGTTTAAGGGTGCTATCAAAATGCTTCCGAGCGAATACATCGATCGCAACGTATTCATCGGTGCTTCCAATACCAAGCGTCGTGAGTTGGGCATGCGTTATGAAATTGGCGTTGGGAATATTATGTGGGGTAACGATTTCCCGCATCCCGAAGGCACATGGCCGAACACACGCGCTTGGCTGACGAAAACATTCCATGACATTCCGATTGATGAGACGCGGCGGATGGTGGGTTTGAGTGCGGCCGAATTATTTAGTTTTGATCTCGCCAAACTCAAGGTGCATGCTGATCGCATGGCGCCACGTCCCTCTGATTTCGGACAAGTGACCGACGCCGATCCCACGGCCCAACGCCTGACTGATCGTTGGGCCCCAGTGAAAGAAGTGGGTCGCCATTGGCTGACGGACCATGATTTTTCTTTGATTCCGTAAGCCATATTTTTATCAGTTTCCATTTACAACAACACAACTTCACAAAGGGGAGATCATGGCATCGACAGTTGGTCAGTACTGCATAAACGTCACCGATTTAAAACGGTCCGAATGGTTCTATACCGAAATCATTGGCCTCAAGGTCCAGTCTCGGACTCAGATTCCTGGAGTCGATGAGATTGTCCTCGCCGCCGATGTGGGTGGGGGACGGGTGCAGTTGGCCCAGTGGCTGGAGCGTTCTGGTCCGATAGAACACGGCACTGCGCTGTGGAAGATCTATATGAATGTGGACGATTGCCAAGATGTTCACGATCGTGCGGTGGCTGCTGGCTTCACTTCGACGATGGCCCCCGCACGTTTGGAGCGCTGGCCGGTAACAGTGGCATTTGTTCTCGACCCAGACGGATATTCCGTTGAGTTACTTCAGCGTCACGAGGGTGCAGTCGTTAACGGCGCTCAGTGACCTTGTAGTTTCCGGCCACATTTCCCGACTGGAAATCTGATTTTCCCGATTTTTGGCGGTTTTTGAGGAAAAGTTTATTCATTGTGGACAAGGTGATCATGGTGCCCGCGTAGTGCTTGGATGACCAATTTGCCTGTGGATAAAGACCTATCTTGAGACACGCCAGGGTAGCGTTCTGTTGCGATTGTGTTACAAAACGAGCAAACTGACGGGAAGCGATTGAGAAGTCTCACCGCCACAGAGCCCTGATGAACACCTACCACCGATCCTCGCAACATGATGAACTGCCTTGGGGTCCATCTGGCCCCGGTCGCCGTGGGTCCCGTGGTAGGTCAAAATTTGTCTCGCCCGAGATTCTCTTACGTCGTCGTCTCGGTCTCTTAGTTCTTGTAGGTCTATGCGCCGCACCGGTGGCTTGGGCCTTGCGCGGAGAAGGCAACGGGGTTGATGTGACGACGACCGGTGGTGCGGCGGTTGTTGTGCAATTGGACAGTACCGATCAAGCCCCATTGAGTTCGACGACAACGGCTAACACAACGCTTCCCCCAGCCATTGCTGAGACAACGTTGGCAACGCCGACGACCCCGGTGGCAACGCCGATTTGTAGTTCTCGTTACATCGTGCAGTCGGGGGATTCTTGGTTTGCTATTGCCACTGCGGCTGGCACTGAGGCCAGTTTGATTGCTGGTATTAACAACAAAACCATTCGCTCACCTTTAATGGTCGGTCAAGAGATTTGCTTGCCGCCTGGGGCCAAAGTCCCTCCGTTGCGACCCGCCGCCGCCGGATTCGTCATCCCAGCACATCAAACTTCGTGCTCGGCGAACTACACAGTTGTCGTTGGTGATTCGTGGAGTCGAATCGCTGACAAAGCCAACACGACCATCTCGCAAATGACATCCGTCAATGGCATGACGACAAAGTCTGTGTTGCTGATTGGTCAAAAAATTTGCTTGCCCAAAGGCACCAGCGTGAGCATCGCGCCTACAACTACGCCCGCGCCTGCAACTGTGCATGCAACTGTGCCTGCGCCGCAATATCAGCCACCGCGAACCTACTCTCGCAGCGAAGTTGAACAGATTATTCGCGATGAATGGCCCGACAGTCTTGAAGAGAATGCGCTTTTCGTTGTCAAGCGCGAAAGTAATTTTAATCCGCTGAGTCACAACTGGTGCTGTGTTGGTCTCTTCCAGATGTACTGGAACGTCCACAAATCTTGGATGAAGAATTACGGCGTGACCAAAATGGAACAACTATATGACCCCCGCACAAATGCCAAATTGGCCTATGCGACGTATCAAAGATCAAATAGTTGGCGACCTTGGTGCACGCGAAATTGGTGCCCAAAGAACTAAGCCCAACCTATATTGGATTGTTAGGGTTTTCACGAGAGCGATAGCCCTCTAGGCTATTAGGCGTTGCACTCGTAGCTCAATGGATAGAGCATCTGACTACGGATCAGAAGGTTGTCGGTTCGACTCCGGCCGAGTGCGCCAATTCTTTACTCATTCCATGCGCTGTGTGGTTGCCCTGCGAGCCGATTAAGTTAGTTTGCCGTGGGTTGGTTGTTGCTATGGCTTCCAACTATTCGTGACTAGTCCTAGGGGGATGTAATGGCTGATCAGACTCGGTTGGCGTGGAATCATTTGCTTGATTCGCTGCGCGACGCTGGTGAACGATGGTTGGGTCCTGAGTGGGGCATCACGATGGACGGCGATCTACCTGACGGCTTTCGCAATTTGACGCATATTTTGCAGAGTGCCCTGTATTCACATCAGGAGTTTGATATTCAGCGTCCCGTTTTCCGTCGCATTGTGAGTCCGACGCGAAGCTTCACCGGAGATAACCCCGATGCTCTGTATTTTGAAGCGCCAGTATCAGGAAGTTTGCAATATCGAGTGCGCGGAAACCTCGCAGGAGCGGTGTACACATCTTTCACCGTCGAAGCGGGTGGACACGACGGCAACTATCCCACGGGTCTGGCTGGCGTACTCAATGACACCGAGATTGACGCCGACAGCAATGGTGATTATGAAATTTGGTTGGGCGGTTCGCAACGAAGTCGCAACTGGTTGGCATTACCTGAAGCGGGTGGACGTATTACGACGCGCCATTATTTTGAGTGGGCGTCTCCAGCCGCCATCTCACAAACTTTGCATGTACCCCTGAGTATTGAGAGCACATCGCCAGTTGAAGCGCCACCTAAGTGGGATGACGAGCGTATGGCCGCAGCCCTGCAACGTGTGATCAATCATGTACGGACAAAAACTGTTGACGGAATAAAGCCAGGGCAAATCATGCCATCGTGGGTTTCCACGACTCCCAATTTTTTTCATCAGCCAGAAAAGCCGGGCACTCTTGCATTGGCAGCCGCTGATGCTGCTTACTCAATGGCACCGTTTGTGATCGGCCCCGATCAGGCCTTAGTGATCACTGGGCGTTGGCCAGATTGTCGTTTCGCAAATGTTTGTTTATGGACTCGCTTTTCACAGATGTTTGATTATGTCAATAGACCAGTGAGTCGCAATCGTGCCAACACTCAACTGGAAAAAGATGGAAGTTTTCGTATGGTGATTGCCCACAGCGATCCTGGAGTACCTAACTGGTTGGACTCTGAGGGACGGATGTACGGCTCAGTCTTTTGGCGTTTTTTCTTACCTGAGGGAGAGATTGAAACACCTCAAGCCACCGTCGTCCAGTGGAGTGACCTGTGACTATTCCTGCGTTACGCCTTGATGATTTGGCGTCGCCAAAGTTTTCACCTGAAGTGGCAGAGATGTTCGCTGGGGCGGCTGAATTTGCCGACATGTTGCCGCTGGAGGTTGAAGCTCTGAAGGCTGCAGCGATTGAGCAATTGGGTGGTTCACTCACCGACTTTGGTCCTTCGGAGTTTGTTGAACCATTGAGTGTGCTTGTCGGCTGTTTGAACTCCGAGGCGCATTTGTCGGGGATGGGGCATGTCAGTGTGCACACGCAACTTGTCGGATTTTTGAAGAACCGACTTCTCTTGGCTGATCTTTTGTCTCGTCATCCTGAGATTAAGGACATCGAGATCAAACGTCCAATCATCATCGTTGGGCAACCTCGCACTGGGACCACACATCTACACAATTTGTTAGCGGCGGATCCAGCGCTACGGTCCTTGCCCTATTGGGAATCTCAGCAGCCGATTCCGTTACCCCACGAAGTGGGACTTATTCCTGATCCACGTATTGAACGCTGTGTCGCTGGACTTGCTTTCGCTGATCAGGCGATGCCGCATTTCAATCGGATGCACGAGATGACCGTCGAACATGTGCATGAAGAAATTCAGTTGTTAGCCAACTCTTTGTGCACGATGTATTTCGACACCATCGCTCCGATGCCAACATGGCGCGAATGGTACAAAAATCACGACCATGTGCCGCATTACGAATATCTCAGGACAACTCTTCAAGCGCTGACATTTTTACGTGGAGGAGAGCGCTGGATTTTGAAGTCTCCACAACATCTTGAACAACTCCGAACATTGAATACTGTTTTCCCCGACGCTGTGATCTTGCTCACCCATCGCGACCCTGTTCCAGTGACGCTGTCGTTGATCACCATGATGACTTATACAGCCCGATTGCATCTGAAAAAAATTGACCCAGCGACTGTTGGTGGTTTCTGGTCGAGTCTGAATACAGAGATGTTGGATGCAATTCTGCGAGATCGTCAAACTGTGCCCGATTCGCGCTGTTTGGATGTTCTATTTCAAGATCTCATGAGTGACGATCTGGCAATGATTCAACGGATTTATGCATTGGCAGAGCAACCACTTGATGACCGGGCCAAGGCTGCCCATGGGAGATACAAAGAGACTCACGAACGTGATCGGCATGGCAAAGTTATTTATGACTTCACGGAGTTCGGCATTGATCCGGCGGTGTTGCGTCAAAGATTTGCACCATACATTGAGCGTTTTGGCGTGCCGCAAGAGTGGTGAAGGGCCTGTGAGCAAATAAGATACTCAGGACGCGTTCGTAGCTCAATGGATAGAGCATCTGACTTCGGATCAGAAGGTTGGGGGTTCGAGCCCCTCCGGGCGCACCACTCTAGTTGGGCTTC
>CALGTP010000770.1 GCA_937902105.1 uncultured Actinomycetes bacterium | reverse complement strand
GCGCAGGAGTCATAGGAATACCAGCCTTGGTAACAAAAGACAAGGTCTTTGCAGTCTTCACGTCCTCTGCGCCGCCCTTCTTCACGGGTTTGGGATCGGCTGCAGGGGAATGGCTCTGTCCGTTCTTCTTCGGATCGGCGGGTGGCGGCGCGGAAGGGTTCTTCGCTGCAGCAAGCTGCTTCTTGCTAGGAACTCCTCCCGGCCCCAGTCCCCCCTGGACAGTGCCATCCGGCAAAACCTGGAAAGGTAATGCCGGCGTGCCCTTAGGCTTGGGGGCCGCTGCAGGCAGCGCCGGCGAAACACCAGCAGCGTCAGCTGCGGTGATCGCGGCAGTCAAGCTGCTGCGGGCTAGCCTCTTCAGGATGGCCGGAAAATATTGCCAGTCTCTGAAGCGGTCCCCCGGGAAGAGGTTAGTAAAAATACTAACCTCCTCCTTAACCCGAGGGTCTCTGATGGCAGACATTGCTGCCATCACCTTACGCTCAATTTTATCAGCGCTGATGAGCCCTGGACGAATCGCGGACAAGGCTTGCAAGAGCCTGTCTACGAACGCCAAGCCATCCTCGACGGTATGGCCGCTCATAGTGACATTCTCGAAGGCCCGTTCTTGTATATAGTCGGACTCCTTCGGGTCGCGGATCGAACGAACCGCGATCATTTGTAGTAGTTTCCGTGCAGGCACGGTCTTCCCAGCAAATAGACATGTCATATTCATCGCTGATAAGCGCCTACTGTAGTCGCCGTCCAGCGTCTCGAGCATCCTCGATTCGAGGGCTCGCTTCAAGGAATCGTCGAATCCCCGAAGTGCTGGAGGCACTGACCAGATGTCAGTGGTGTCCGCCGCCAGGCTGTACGCGCTGGCCATCCAGATGACTACGTAGGGCTGAGCCGAAATTGGCGAGTTTTTGAAACTTTCTACCAATAACAATTTTCCCCAGTCCTCCCACTCCTGTGAGGCCTTCCCCAGAGGGATAGCACCCAGCTTCCAGTTGAGCTGAGGCTGTGTGCGTTGGCCCAGGAGCGCGGCCGCCAGGCCGGCTGTCTCGTCCACAGCAATCGGATTAGTCAGGAACCAATCCGGAATCGCGTCGCACTCCACGATGTTAAGGTGGTGCCTTGCCGGTGGCAAAAGGCTGGACGTGCGATGGACAACTAACGAAGGAATCTGGGATTCTACGTTCCCGTCGCTCGCCTGCGTCGCCATACTTTTCGACCAGGGCGGACGCGCGTCCCAAGAGAGATCTGCGCTCTGCGAGGGAGTGGGCACAGGCATCGCGGACTTTGCCGGAGGGGCCGTGTAGCTCCACACGACAGGAACTCTTTGCAAGACTGCAGGCAGTGTCTGCAGCAGGATTGGTTCTACAGTAGACCTCTGCGGTGTTAGGGCCGTTTCCAGCGGAACCGAGGGAATACTCGCAACCTCAGCGACCGGGGCCGCTGGGAGCGTTACGAACCTTTCCATTGCCCGTCCAAGCGTGGCAACTTGCTGGGATAACTGATCAACCAGCCGCTGTGATGCTTGTAGCGCGGATGTCTGGTTTTGGAACTCACGGTGGAGTGCCGCGAGCCCCGGATCAACTACAGGAGGTCTCGTTCGGGCTTCTTCGATCGTGTCTGCCGCGAGCTTGACCTGAGCACGGAGCCCAATGTTATCCCTCTCTTTTATAGTCGCGGAATTAATCAAATCCTGAATGCGACTCTCCCAGTGGAGCTGATCGGCGGCACGTAGCCGTTCGGCTTCATGTGCTGTGATAGCCTGCTCCAATATACGCGCCTGCATGTGTTCCATCTGCGAGGCCATGCCTGCAAGAACGGTGGCGTCCATAGGGATCAGCACCGGCTCCTCAAGAGCACCAGGAATCACAACAGCAGTTGGATGAGTGACGGAAGGCATGGCTTCATCCGGTGTCGGAGTAGCTATACCTACCACCCTTACAGGGGTGTAGTCCGTGGTCGGTAGGGGGCCGACGAACTCCGCGCGCTCTTCCATGGTCGCGTCTCTAACTACTCGGTCGGGAGAAAGCACGTCCGTAGTTGACGATGCCGCGGCCGATCCGAATGTTGCAGTTTCTGCCGCTTCAGCTGCAAGGCGTGCTCGCACTAAGTGCTCCGGAGGTGCCTTTGGTATAGGCTGAATTCCGTGGGATAGCGACGCTACTACAGATCGCGGTGAACTCGTACGGGGCGAAGCGGTACCAGCAGAGCGTACCTTGCCTAATGTCTTCTCCACCCTACGACGTGGTTCCCGGCTGGGCTGGCTCGCTCCATCGGTAGATGATTGGAGGGCTGCCGCAGCCTGCGCCAAAATGGCCTCAGTAGGAACTGCGTCTTGCGTACGCTGACGCTTTGGCGTCACGTCTGGACTACTCTCGACCTGATCAGGAACAGGAGTACTACTTCCAGATGCCATGAGATAGTGCTCGGTGCCCGTAGTTGGCACTGGCGGCGTCGGAGGGCGAGAACGTGTCTGCGCCGGCCTGAAAGTGTTGTCACTAAACAGCTCCGCACCATCAGCATCAAAGATGCCAAGCCCAATGGCGTTCAGAAACGCTTCGCTATCGACGTCCAGCTGCTCCTGGCGCGCCTGTCGCTCCGCGTCGGTCGGCTCAGACATGCCATCGCTGTCTTCGCCGCCGTTGGCAGTGATGGCATTGCCATTCACTGCCCCCCCAAGTCCTCAATAGCTGCGGCTCCAATTCCAGTTGTATCCTGAATAGCC
>CALGTP010000769.1 GCA_937902105.1 uncultured Actinomycetes bacterium | reverse complement strand
GACATCCAGCACGAACCCCACCAACTCACGTTGAGAACGACTAGCAGCCAGTCGAGTCACCAGTTGAACACAGACTCCCAGCATGAGATTCACGAGGCTATGGTCGACGTCTTAGCGCGGCGAGACACCTCTAATGCGATCTACTTCCTGGCCACACACCGCTGCCGAGAAGGTTCTATTACAGTCCTCACGTCCCTGGCAAACGACTCCGGAATCATTGCAATGTGTCTCCTACGATCAACTTCCAGATCGCAGAGCACTCGTTCTCCGCCACACTGGAACCTGGAACTGATGTTCACTGCTGCTGCCTTCCGGTCCAGAGGGTTCTGCTCTGCACTCCTTCAGACTGCGATGACGCAAGCGATGCTTCTCCTTCCTGGCCAAATCTCCACCAAATCCAGCCTTGCTGTCTCGAATATTCTGACGCACGCTGGCTTCCAGCAAGTAGGTCCCGACTTTTGCTGGCTTTACAGACACTGCCCACTTGTGCCACAGACGGGGTGGCGGGATTTGGCACGCATATGGCCGATCGGTATCGGCTCGGACAAGCGTATATGCTACATCTCCAGCGCCATACAGATTATGTGTGGCCAACCGGGGATGCTTAACTGGTTGCTGCAACAGAGCTGGCCTCACATGAAGGTAGGATATTCCTTGACGATGCTGCTAATGGAGTACGATCCCGGCAAACGAGCCTCGTCGGAGGTGACACTTGCGGTTCTACACTCTCACCTAGTACGACGGAACAAGAACATGTACGGGCACTCGCATCATGGCTTGGAAGATCAAGATGGCCTCGATCTCCTTCTGGCGCTTTTTGATTGCCTAGACAGGGAACTAAGGTCGACTGCTGATCCCCCTATCTTCCGAGTAGACTGTGAACAAGTGGGCACTTGCGCCATATCAAGCTGTCCAGATCTGTCCTCTGTCAAGTCAAGTGACCGTACGATTCGGGTATGGGTGCCACAGTCGTCAGAACCGTGTCGACTGGAATCGCTACTAGCACAGACCTTGGCCACAGAAGAAAAAGAATTCTCCTGTGATACATGCGGTCACTCCCGTAGAAAATACTCCGTCGCTATCACTGGCGCCTCCAGAGACGTTGCCATCTGCCTTCAGCGTGCGACCGGAAGTGGAGGTGCTGCATACCATTCCGATCCGGTTCTTATCCCCACGCAGCTTAACCTTGCCGTCGGTGGAGCATCGCGCCGGCTTCACCTCAGATCGGTTCTCCTATACTGTCAAGTACCAGTTAAGCCGGGAGTAACTGACCCCCACTGGCTCACTGTAACGCACCGGCAGCTTCAGGCCAAGGCTCAAGACCCGGAGAAGCCAATGTGGTTCCTAGCCAGCGATGACTACGTCGCACGCCTCGGCAATCTCGGCAGGCATACTGACGACGAAGTATTGAGCCTGGACCATGTCGCACTCAGCAAGTTTGGCGATCTAGCTATTTGCGGGGCATTCTACAGCAGCTACGATGTGGTCTCGCCTCCTAGGAGTCTTTCCCTAGCCGACAATCCGCAATACTACTCTCCGACTCTAGATGCCGCCATCGAAAGCCTACGGAGGATTGGAATCAAGGTAGCTCAATGCCCCAGGTACTCATGCTCTACCCCGGAGGAGCTCCGATCACGTGTGACCAGCGCTTTGTTCACCAACTCTCCTACGGCTTTCAAAGCGGGGTACCTCAGGAAAGAACTGACGGTGGTAGACCGGGAGCTTCGAACCACGCAAATATCTCTCGCTAAAAGAGACGGAGTTAGACTGAAGACGATGAACTTCCGCGCCAGCCTGCACACTGACCATAAGGGCTACGGATACGCGGAGGCATTAGATGCGGGCCTACAATCGCCGTCACTCTCAGGAGGGTTGCAATTCGCTCACGAGCTAGGCAACCAACTTGGTGTCACACTCACCAACCCAGCAGGCATCGTGGTCACCACCAATGCGTTCATCACAAGTTTCCACTTTCATATCCTCCCGGTCATCAACACCGGTATAGTGACGGGATCCGGCACGGCCGACGGGGACCCATGGCAAACTGCAGGACTCTTCGATCCCCGAGTGCTGAAGACTTACCTCTTCATACCTGTGGCCACCCTTGAACTGCTTAGCATACCGGTCGCGGACAGTGGCAGCACGAGCCTGGAAGACCTCGTAAAACGCCTCGCGAAACTGCCGATAACCTCTAGGCAAACGCTACAGTTCACCTGGGCCATCATGGACGGTTCGGAGACGACCCACATCGTGTTCCCTGAGCAGACTCTGCACTGGGTGGCCACGGAAGCTAGCCGTAGGGATAGCAATGCAGTGTACTGCGGAGTGGGCTCCTACTTTCTCCCCAACGACA
>CALGTP010000768.1 GCA_937902105.1 uncultured Actinomycetes bacterium | reverse complement strand
GGAGGGAACCAGCTACTAGATGGTTCGATTAGTCTTTCGCCCCTATACCCAAGTCCGACGAACAATTTGCACGTTAGTATCGCGACGAGCCTCCATCAGAGTTTCCCCTGACTTCACCCTACCCAGGCATAGTTCACCATCTTTCGGGTCCTAAGAATAACGCTCTTACTCAAACCTTTCGCCGTTGGCTCATGGTCGGTCGATGCTGCCCCTTGCGGTTGGCATCAATTACTTTCATTCCGCATGTTGGTTTTTCCACCACCATACTCGCGTTAGTCTTAGACTCCTTGGTCCGTGTTTCAAGACGGGTCGGTAAAAACCATTTTGACAAGATCGCACAAGGCCCCTCAAGCCATGCAACACCCAGCCAACCAAGATTGTTGATAAATCACCTGATCTCAGCCGCCTCTGGCATCGCACGACTCCATCTTGCCTCACTCCAGCTCTGTACAGCTCCGCTTCCAGCTAATGCCTTAGGCAGGGCCTCTGAGGGCTGACGTAGAATTCATTTCTACCGCTTCCGCCTATACGATTTCAAGTCTATTTCATCCCTCTTTTCAAAGGGCTTTTCATCTTTCCTTCACAGTACTTGTTCGCTATCGGTTTCCTACATATATTTAGCCTTAGAAGAAGTTTATCTCCCGCTTAGAGCACGCGTATCAGCGTACTCGACTCTTTGACTGCCAGCCAGGTTGGGCTAGACACCACAGACGGGGCTCTCACCCTCTTTGGCGGTCCTCTCGTGGACACTTCTGCGTCTCTCCCAGTTAGGCTAGCGATCTTCAGATTACAATTCGCCGGTTGCCCGGAGATTACCATTTTGGGCTTTTCCCACTTCCGTCGCCCGTACTGAGGGAATCCTAGTTAGTTTCTTTTCCTCGGCTTAATGATATGCTTAAGTTCAGCCGGTACTCCTACTTCATCTCAGATGTTGTGAAAATTAAAGTGTCCAAGCACTGGGAGGTTACCCTCGCTACTTCTACTCTCAATGAGTTCACATTGGAGAATGTGACTGCTGCATTGAGTGTTGCCGGTTGTGACGCCAGCAACTGCAGAGGCAGAGTGCTTTCATGTTTAGCAATAGAAGGGCATCTATCGCATTATTATTTGGGGGAGGAGAGAAACACACACTGAAAGAAGCATACCTGAGGGAATACCCTCAGGTGCCAGTTGCGTTCAAAAATCTGATGACTCACGGTTCTGCAATTCGCATTGCTTATCGCACTTCGCTGCGTTCTTCATCGTTGTAGGAAC
>CALGTP010000767.1 GCA_937902105.1 uncultured Actinomycetes bacterium | reverse complement strand
GGCGCATGGGTGCACGAACCCTGGACCGCTGAGATGGGCTCGCTGTATACATACTATATATACTATATATACTATACTGGGAAAAAACACAGTTTTTGAGGCCCGAGTAACTGTGTCAATCGGCTCAAATCTGGTGCTGTGGCTGCTGGCATTGCCACCGGCAGCGCATATGTATATACTATATATACTATGGCCCAAGTCTACATTGGCTCAATCCTTTTTAATAGGCTTGAGCGGCTCAAATCACTCCAGACACCTGGTGCTGCGGCTGCTGGCACGTTCTGCCATCGCCGCCGGCAGCGCTGCTGGCAGTCGTCATGCGCTGGCAGCACGGTCTGCACATCTGGCGAACGCAGTACGACCCAGGCTGACCCTTGTCACAGTGCGCGCACATCAACAGCATCGGGGAGGTGCGCGGCGGAGGCGCTGCACCAGTGTCAGTTTGGTGAGCCTCTGCCCTGCGCCGCTTCCTGTCATACCAGTTTGACTGCAGGAGCCGCCGCCGCACAGAGTCTGACGCAAGGGCATCGGACACGCCTTTGGCGACGGCCTCCTGGATGGCCGTAGCAATCAATGTCGCCGACAATGACGACGAAATCGAAGCAGCCACACTGTTGGCCGAAGCAGCCACAGCGTCGGCCGAAGCAGCCGACGGCGAAGCAGCGGCCGAAGCAGCCACGGCGGCCGAAGCAGGCACATCCTCAGCCTTCTCGTCGTCGTCGCTGACGACGTCGACGAGCGACGACGAAGCAGCCGTTGATTTGCGAGTTGAGTACGCGTCAGGCGTGGGAGCTGAGGGGAAGGGTGCGTGGGACCGCAGTCCTGACGGAAGATTTGGAGGCGGCGGCTGGCGAGGCGGCGTAGGGCGGCGCCGCGAGCGCTTGGATGCTTCGGCCAGTTGTCGTTGCTTACCGTCGTCTTCTCGTCGTCGAGAAATGTCATCCACGATGCGCATCAGCGCTGTGCTTGTCCGAAACTTGCAACATGGCGGTGTCAGCATCCGCATTGACCACCAGATGTCATCGGAGAGATCCGGCAAACCACAAATTTTTGAAATCGATTTCCAAGATATCACTTTATGCACCGTCACATTGGCGCCGAAATTTACATTCCTTGGCAGTTGACCTATCTGCCCCCCGTTGTCGTAGTACACCAAATGCTTCAAGGTAGCAGCAGCGTTACCTGAGGGTTCTGTCGCAACTGCAACCAGGTTCTCCCAATCGTTGTCTACGAAAATGGTTAGACGACAGGCTTCTGCGATGGGTCCTTTACCTTCGGGGCCACTCTTGAACTTAGTCAGGTGACAATGGTCTTCGCTCATGCCCAGCTTAAACAGACCTGCCGCTCTCACAACCCGGACGCAGTAGTGTTCTATCACTTCCTTGCCACGATGGCTGTTCCATTTGCCGTTTTTGGTCCTGGAGATCACATGCAGGGCATCCAAGCCATGCCACTGAGAATAAAGCATAGCGAAACTTGTGAAGTCTGGGTCAACGTTCTTGTAGATGTCAGAGCCGTCATGGTTGAGCCCCATTTGGCAAATGACCCCGCCGACATCGAGGCCAAGAACTACAGAGTTTGGCTTAGTCATTTTGACCGTATATATCTTAGTTACAACTTGGAGCGTGCAAGCAGCGACCTGTACAAAATCTTGAACATGAAGCGCAACGGTTGCTCAAAGTACCAATGTGCAGGCATACTGTGGTTGTTGGCAACACTTCACAAGTTATTCGATCAAATTAGCTTTATAAGAAAACCCTAGGTGCAACCCTTGCAACCCCAATGGCATTTAAGTCTAGGACTCCCTGGGGATGAACGCTTACCTAAGATGATCCCTTCAAGATTGGATTACGACTGCATTGAGTTACGACTGCACTAATGACATACACCTTGTTTGTGCATGGTTGCAACGGCAATGGACAATTTAAATAGAAGGTGTGTGGACTGAGTGGACAGCGATGTTTTCCTCAATCAAAGCTCAAACGTCGTACGAAAATGGATTGGCAACCATTGACCGAAGCAGCCTACCAAAGCAGCGTACATCGGCCGAAGCAGCCAGCGCAAAAAAAATGATTAGCCGAATCAGCAACAAACGAAGTCACAACAAAATTTGGCCGAAGCAGCCATCAGATTGTGACTGGGATGGTTCGCAAAACTGCTGAGTCTCAGTATTCAATCCACGTCCGCATCATCCGCCAGCGGGTCCCAAACATCCTCACCATCAGAGCCAAGATGACCACCATCGTCGTCGATGCCGTCTTTGTCGAGGCCCTCGATGTCCAGCACATTATCCTCCGTGACAGGCCCATCCTTACGAAGACGCTTAGGACCAGTGACGGCATTGGTTGGAGGCTCCACAGCATCACCGACGACGCGTTTGCCACGGCCGCGGCCGCCGCCTCGGCCCCTGCCGGCTGCTTCGGCCGGGCCAGCTGTGATGTCACTGCCGCTGCTGCTGCCACGGCCTTTACGTCCTGCGCGTCCAGTGCCAGTGCCGGCATCAGCAGCGACAGTCATTTTGCCGACCGCAGTGGTGTATGCCACATTGTAGAGCTGCGAGCCAGGCTCAGTCATGGCCACCTTCATCAAATCCACAAGGTGGGCCATGACCAGCTGCTTGTGAGACTCGGTGAGCGAAATGCCAATGTAGCCAACACGGTTCTGCACGGCAGCCCAAGCAAACTGTCCGTCGGCGACATTGAGGTCAATAACCAGCCTTGTGAAGAACATGTGAATCAACTCATCATACCATTTGTATGGCATTGGGTGCCATGACACCGGCACACGTGTTTCATCAGTTTTCTTTTCTGATGTAGCATCAGCATCACCAGATCCTTCTGTCCTGCCACCAACTGCAATGTGGTGTTTCTTGCCCAACATGTTTTTTTTTGAGTTCCAGTTAATGTGCCATGTGTTGGCCAGGTTTGGCAACTCAAGGCCAGCAATGGTGTCACCAGAGCTTGTGCCATCGTAGTGTTTACGAGGCCGGGTAGGCAAGCAGATCCTGTTATGTGCGAGGATGTGTGCCGTTTCAATCTGCTTGAGGCTGGCGGTGCCACCTTGAACACGTTTCCTGCGTGCTGCCTTGCTTGCCTCCGTGTAGACCAGGTTCAACATGTCAGGGACCAGTTTAGCGCTGCCGTCTTCATCAGCATCATCGTCGTCAGCATCATCCTCCTCATCTGGCTTCTTAGCAGAGCGGGTGCCCTCTTTCCAAGGTGCAAGCAGCTTGGTTGCGTTGCCCCTTCTGCCGCCATCGAGAAGCACAGCCACCTCACCAACGCCCAGGTTAGAGAGGGCAGTGGTGGTGGCTGGAGGGTGACGGGCTTCCAGAACAGCTCTGACCAGTCGGAAGTAGACTGCGTCACGGAGCGGAGGTTGGCGAAGGTCTGGCCGATGCTGCGATTCTCCAAAATTCTTGCTGTCGAAATAATACAGGACAAGGCCCATCATGTCTCCAACGATGTCATTCAAAGCGACATCCTTAATTGCATTCACAAGCAATTCTTTGGATGCCTTATCATCAACGATCTTGACATACAAATGTATTTGCCTGTGGATAAACCTACCCCACTCCGCTTGCTCATCCATAGACAAAGACTCCCAGCCTGTCACCTCAGACGCCACTACCGGCGGTGTCACTGACGACGACGATGCTGAGGTCGATGTGGACCCCGATGATGACGGTTTGAACAATGCTGGACCTCCTGGAGTGCCGTCACCCCCAGCTGCAGGCTTCATTTCAGCTGAAGTATGAGTCTCGATGATTCCGAAGATTGAGGTGATGCTTTCGTAGTCCAGAAAGTCCGCAACCGTGAGCTTAGATTTGATCGCATCTCGGTAGCGAGCATCAAACGTAGTGCCGTAGACAAGGCCTTCAATCAAATCACAAAAGGCAACACCTGACTCTTTCACATTGCACTGCCAGGAGACATCCGCCGTAGTATCAAGGTCTGGGTAATTCGTCACAGTGCGCCGCACGTTTACGAAGCCATCAAAGTTGGATGCGATCAGTTGGATGCTGTCAGCATGCATCCCTGACCTTGGCAGCCATTGGTCCAGCAAGAACTTCTTCACCTCAAGCTTGAAGACGAGAATCTCAATGTAGGAAGTCCTTTGGTCTTGTAGCTTATGGATAGACATGTGGCTCTTATCGATGTGACCCATACGATAGTGATCCACAAGTCCGGCCAGTGACCAAACGATGTTTGGTTCAGTCTTCGCTCGGTTGACGAGGGCTTGCAAAACATACAATGAAGTAACGATGTGTAAACCGTTGTCATCACAGTACTCAAGGACGGCCATTGCCGCAGGCACGCGGAGCACGCGGTTGTACACTGTGATGGCCGAATCCATCCAGGCAGTACTCACTGTTTCTGAGCTACGCGCAAAGGTCACGTTATCCTGCCACATTTTTGATACAACCGAGCTGCTCAAGGGTCGACCAAGCTCTTTTTCTTTGTCAAGTTTGAAACCGGCAACATCTAAAATTTGCTCGCGCACGGTCAACTTTGACAGGTCACCGACCTCGATGAGTGTTTGGCGCAAGTTCTGAGCACGCCAATAGCGCGCCTCCCCCGGAGCAATGGCTTCAATGGACACGCTGGCTGAGAGCAAAAGGCGCCTCCATTTGATAAGGACGGTGTCGCCGACGTTGCGGTTGATTGCATCCTCCAGTGAATAGATCAGTGCATAAGTTGGCTCTGGAGGGGAAAGGCGCTGCATAGATCCACGGACGGCTGTGCATGACACATCAATAGCCAGGACCGTTTCAATCCAGCTGGTAGGAGCATCCGCTGGATCAGTGACGAATCGCTGGAAATCCCGGATCTTCGACGAGCTGATCGGCACCCGAGGCGTAGCAAGCCACAGAAGATCTTGCCACAGGAAATTCAAGCCACACTTGTACTGGACAGGTGTTCCATCAGCTGAAGCACGAGAAAGCACTGTTGAACACTCACGCTGATCGAATGGCGATTGGTTCCCTCCTTGTACTATGGAGAGTGCATCCAGCTCATCAATGCCATCGAATATCGGATGGTCCCGGATAACCTTCAAGGATGCATGGAGGCGGAGTAGATGTTTGGTCGAAGCCTCGGGAACGTCATTCACGACGATTTCAATCGATGGACTGACTGGCGCGGCATTAGCTTTCGCTTTCGGCTTCGCCTTCGCCTTCTTTGCTGCATTCGCCTTCGCGGATGGCATGGCTGCAGGCAGGGCTAGCACTTGATTGATTGATCTTGGACCGGAGCAGCCCGTTGAAAAAAATATATATATAAACTGTTGAAACAGGTGCGCGTAGTACATATATATATGTACACATATACATACATGCATACATGTGTCTGCGTGTACGTACACATGTACACGTGTATGTATATATAC
>CALGTP010000766.1 GCA_937902105.1 uncultured Actinomycetes bacterium | reverse complement strand
AGACTGAGAAGCAGACTTACTTTTCGACATACAAGTGAAGTGTCCTACTAGACATAGATACGATAGTTGCTGCTTCCGATGCTTTCACAAAAGCCACAAGCTCAGCGACGCACAAGTCCAATATGACTAGATCATCGTACTTGTGTACTCACATTCAATGGTGTTGGTTCAGCCACACCCTGCTATGAACTTATAAACTGCAGCCCCCCTCTTGGGATCCCTACGCAGACCTTTCTGGTGTGTGAAGGGATTGAAGATAATGAGTCAATGAGTCAATGCGTAAACATCAACAAGCCACTCACACGCATAGTGTTCTGTGTACTGTGTGCGTACTTGTTAGAGTCAGCTTTGTGCGTGCTGCAATATTTCAATAGTTCACCCAGAATAAGGTACCGATGATGGACGACGCCGAGATCAAGACTCCATGGCTCTTCGATGCCCCATCGAAGACGATTGGGTTGGTGAGCCTCCTGCACTTGCTTCCAGGCACTGTCAAAATCAAAATCAACGAGAAAAAAGGCCGCACGGTAGCAGCAAAAGAGGCCAAGCGTGCAGCAGAGCAGGCAAAGCATGCAAGGTCTGCAGCAAAGAAGGCGTCTTCAGCAAAGAAGGCTAATACAGCTGCGACAAAGGCTTCAGCAAAGGCAAAGGCAAAGGCAAAAGAACAACATGGGAGGGCTGCTGATACTGCTGATGATGATGATCTGCTTGAAGCTGAGGAGCTCAAGAATGATGTGAAGCATCAGGACAGGAAATCATTAAGCAATAAGCAGAACGAAATCGAAGCAATCATGTTCAACGTGTTCGCTTGGCAACTTGTTTCACTGCTTCACTGGTTTGGAGTAGCTGATCATAAAGCGCCAGCTGAAAAGACGCATGAATTGCCGCCAACTTGTAGCCAACATGTAGCCAACTACTACTGTGCGCAATGGATGTGAAGCAATGTTAAAACGATGTTCGATCATGTAGTCTGGAGTCGAGAGTCGAGAGTAGTCGACTCATCATCTAGTCATGTCGTGTGGTCGTGAGTCTCTTGTGCTGTTATTGTCGTTTGAGCTGGTGCGGTTGGCTTTGACACATCACATAGGTTATATAACATTCTGCTGCTGGTAAGTAATTGCAGGGACGTGTGATAAAATAACAGGATGTGGGTAGCGTTTGGGTTAGAATGACAAGCTTAACAAGTATCGTATTTTGATGCGGTTTCAGTCTGCCCAGGACGGCTACACGAGGAAGCGCATGTGGAACGATGATGTTGGAGATTGCTTCACTCATGTTGAGCGAAAGCTCCAGGATTTTTTGGGGGACGATAGTGATCGCCCATGCGTATCAGAAAGTCGCCTTCGAATCAAGCACAGGCTGATTGGCCAGGTGTACACGCTTGGCTTCACAGGATCTGTAGTTGGAACTATGACGGACTTCGACAAAAAGAGGTTTGTTGGCTCATGGGTTGACATGCGTGCGGCCACTCAAGTGTCTTACTGGAGCCAGGTCTGTCGCGTGGTGAATAAAATTCGAGCAGATGATCGTGCTTGCCAAAGTTCCCCCGCCAATGTCCCTGGAGGTTCACAGATTGTTGTCGCAGCCGCTCCTGCCCCTGTCGAACCGCTTTGGCTTGCCACTGCAAATGTTGATTTCCGTTGTGATAAGGGCATCTTCACGTTCTTTCGTGAGAACCTTTTCCTGAGCCCAAAAATCTCAGATGACGCATACACCTCTTGGCTAAACTGTGAGTTTGTAAGGCAGATGAGGAAACGTGTGGCGACTCTGACGAGCTTGAGACAGTCCAGCGGGCAGCAGGCAGCAGGCAGTGGAGGGCCTTTGTGCTGGGCGGATTTCATGTACGAGATTGTGAGCTGCATCGATGACGCAATCCCTTGCAATGCTGTTTCTCGGCACTGATTTGCCTCAATGTTTCTGTGTGTTCGTGGTGGAATGTTCCAAGTGTGTGCGACTAATTCAACCAAGTTCCATCGAAAGTCGAAAGTGTAGCCTTGTTGTTATGCTCAGCTCAGACAGTGACTAAGGTTGAAGCCATTGCCAAGCTTAAGGCTCGTAAATGGGACGACGACATCATGGACCACAGAGAGAAGAAGGGACTTGTGCGCTATGCTGCTGGTCTTCGTGCTGCAGCTATTCTTGCAGTTTGCCGCGATGCAGTTTTTGGTGATGGTGATGTCAGGTCCATCGCATTCACTGATGTGAGCCCACATGAATCCTTCCTACTTTCTTGGCGCCAGGGTCTTCGCGAATCTGGCACGGACTCTGAGAAACACATGTTCGATGCAATGGTTGAGGCGACCATGGATGTGGACTTGCGAATTACTTCCAGGACCAGGGCTGTCATCATAGAGGTGAGGTGAGGTGATGATGTGATTGCATGCAACACATCTCAACGACACACTGACACACTGCTGTTGGAATGGTTACCGCTTGCGCACCCATTGTTTTCGTTTGTGTAGTGGTTGTTGAACCTTTGTGGGTTGGGGTTGTTGATTTGATGTTGATGTGAAGTGATGTCCTACTTTTGGCAGGCGCCCCTAAGTGATCGAATGACTCTTGTTGTATTTTGCGCCTCAAAGCTACGCACAGGAGTGTGCTTATGTCAGTTTGGGGCATGCTCTTGAGAAGCACGGACATAGACCAGATGACAAGCCTGCTGAGCTCCACGATTCTTACAATCAGCAAATCTGATGTTGCTGCTGCTGCTGCATCTGCTCCATCAGCGTCTGACGGATCTGCCCGTGATGTTGTCAAGACAGAAAAGGAATCCGAGGTCGATCTGGAGACAGAGGACAAGGACATCATCGACGACGATGCAAACTACCTCACTATGCCAACGCAGGATCTATATAGCCTCGAGGAGGGGGAGGCGGATGTTGGTGGCATGTTCTGCGCGAAGGTTGACAATCTACTTCAAGCCGTGGTGGTGCGTGATTCCTTGCAGGAGGAACTGACCAGGAGGCCTGTGTTACAATTTTACACAACACAACACCTTCTTTAGTTGAGGCATGCATGCCTCGTCTGTTGCTGTTGCTGTTGCTGTTGCTTGTCTAGTGTGATTGCTCGGGTCGGCCTCTGGGAAGTCTCCTGGCGCTCTTGAGTGCTAGTGGCTGTGAGAGTGTTGGTTGTTGTAGCGAGTTATACCTCTCTGCGCTCAAGATATACATGTCTATAAGTGTGTGTTACTGTTACTCATGTACGCTGTCGTGCATCATCATGCAAACACAAATGACTCTTAGTGATTCCTGAGCTGTGTGGAGCTCTTCGATACACAAATAACATAGATCGATCTCATAATCGATCTCTATCCACGTAAACATGGTTTCCGCCCCTGACACCCCTGAGGTT
The DNA here is from genome assembly GCA_937902105.1 of uncultured Actinomycetes bacterium. Classification (GTDB taxonomy): domain Bacteria; phylum Actinomycetota; class Acidimicrobiia; order Acidimicrobiales; family Ilumatobacteraceae; genus Casp-actino8. Next base: position 2,799 of record CALGTP010000766.1, on the reverse strand, counting down.
TTTCCGCGAGGATTCCCAATGGCTGAATCATGGGGATGTGATGTTCAATCAAGGGGGCGCCAAGCAGGCTATCGTTCGTGTGAGTGGAGATTGGTCCTTTCTTGTGGCTCCTAATGTTCGAGCGAACTTTACCGGGCACGTTGGCTTCAAACCAGCGCCCGCCAGACACGGCTGTGTGATCATGCCAATTGTGGGTGTTGTTTCCGAACATGATGACGCCAGTGTTGCTCAGAGTCTCCAGAGGGATACTCCGTGTTTCTATCTCCATGGGCCACCGCTCCCAGCTGACATGGCGAAGGACGAAGTGATATCTCCAGCATGGTTGATGAAGGTCTGTCTTGTGGGGTACAATAAATACGTGCGCACGGTACCGTATGGGCACATGCTGCGCAAAATGTTGCATTTTGTTTTGGCGCATGATTTGTTCGAACTTGGTGCTTGTGTCGGAAAACGGGCCAACGGGTTTATTTACCATAAAATACTGCGGGTGATTAACTCAACTATGATTGGCCTGGCTAGTTCCCTACTGTCTATGCATATTTAATGAGAGAATGAAGCGGTAGCGAAAACATGATGTGTCAGCTGCGTGACGGGCATGGGGGACCATAAGAATTGCGTCTAATCTAGACTCTAGACCTGGTTCACTTGATGGGGACCTGGTTCACTTGATGTTGTGTTTTATGTTGAAGCACGCAGCCAAACAATCTAATGATCTTAAACTGTGCCACTCGGGAGACACTTGGGCTACTTTGGCCATCTTCTAGTAGGGCCATGTGCTAGAATTGAGTAGTAACATGTGGCAGTGGCAATGACATGCGTTGCCTATTGCTTGAACCGCTCATTCTAGTTGAAACATTGCATGGAAATAGCTGTCCTCTGTTCCCGAGGCAGTCGACGACTCGGAGGACGCGGTGTTTGTGCCGAAGGAGATCGCAGTTCACCTGAAAGTTCGTGTTGTCTCTAGTCTGCCAACAGCGGCGAAGAACACTGACTTCATGATTACTGGCTCGCTTGATACATGCGCTGAGAACGAGGCTGAAGCATTTATCCAGAGCAATGTGGCAGATGCTGCAAATGACTTGGCCATGAAAGTGTCAAGCTTGTGCAATGAAAGAATCGACAACGCGTGTGAAAACGAGAAGAAACCGGAGAAGAATGAATCACAGGAGAACAAGAAGAAACTGGAGAAGAAGGACTCACAGGAGAACAAGAAGAAACTGGAGAAGAAGGACTCAAGTGAGAACAAGGACACCAAAACTCGAAAAAGGGGAAAAACAGCAGATGCAGCAGCTGAAGAGAAGAAGGAGAATAACTCGGAGAAAGTATGTGTGACCATCGCGCCTACAGCTGTGCAAGAGCTTGTGGGCCAATCTGCGGCCTTGCAGCTTCTGAGGGCTGGACCCTCTGGCGGCCTGGGTGTGCGTGCCCGTGGCCTCCAGACTGAGAAGACTATGGATGTTGTTGTCTTCTATACGGCTCTGGTGCCTAACTTGAGTCATCCCCGACTGAGTGCATGCGTGGTGAACTCCGATCTTGCTCGGAAGGACGAGCCGCTGGAACTCACACGTCTCAAGCAAGGCTCTGAGTTTTGTGAAGTGTAGAAGAATTGCGTGTCTTATGTCCAAGGCTTCTAGAAATGAAATATGTTGACTGTTTGTTGTTTTGTTAACATTGTTACTCGCACCCAGTCCAATCCACTGCAGTTCAGTTCAGTGTAGGTTTGCTTTCACTTATTGCAGCACAGTTTCATTCAAATTATTGCTGAGAATGTCAACAGAGTCAAGAAGAGACAACCAAGGATGGAGTGGGAGAAGAAACTTAAGAAGGGCAAGGGCAAGGGCAAGGGCAAGACAGCACATGATGACGAGTTTGCCGTGCCTGCGTCTGACAGTCTTGCTGCAAGGGTAGGTCAGGGCACCTCAGTGCTCCGAATGCTCACTTACAATCGTAAATTCACCCCTGATGATTGTGCTGCCGGCTCCAACACGACACGTGTTGCTGAGAATAAGGTGGTCCGACCAACAGGATTTGCAAGGGATTCCAAACACTTGGAGAAGTAGCACTACCTATTACTAACTACTGAAAAGTAGAGTAGGGTGTCTGCTACTGGCCACGCGTGACGATACAGTGCACACCAGGCGGTAGCAGTCTTTCTTTTGACTTTCAAACAGTTTCAAATGATAACTAAGACAGAGAGCTATTTAACGAAATCGACTTAGGACTTAAACAACAAACTAACACAACACTCTGTCTTGGCAAGGGAGACCGTAGGTTTTATTGTTCGCTTGGCTTGTGTGTATGTCTGTGCGCATGTTTCGTTCTCTAGTGTCTCGTGATAAACATGATGACGTGTCCATTGTCCACTGATTCACTCAGCTATTTGAATTAAGAAATAGTGTTTGTGTGTCTGCAAGCTCTATCATTAATTACGGTGCACCTCTATAGTTAGTCTTCCAAACCAAACGAACTTAATTTCAGTGCAACACGGAGCCTGATGTTTCAGAATCGCTTGGATTCGTGATTCACGTATTTAGAGGCCACTTGCCACTAGTGCTGCTTGTTTCATATCATGCTACTGTCAATACAAAGGGCCGGACTGGCTGCGCAGGCTGTGGGAGGCCGCTAGTCTTTCCATCAATACCTCAGCAGGCCCATCACGTTAACAAGCACATGCAATGTGATGTTGTTTCAACTGTAGTTCTAGTCTAGTCTAGTCTAGTCTTCATAATTTATGATGCTCTCGCTGTAGTTTGACGCTTTGCAGTATGATGCGCGCTAATGGCTGAACGTGACCGAACC
>CALGTP010000765.1 GCA_937902105.1 uncultured Actinomycetes bacterium | reverse complement strand
ATAAAAAATAAGAGAAAGAAGAAGGAAAGAATTGTGTCAAATTCTCTTTTACGTATCAAAATCAAAATCAAAAATCAAAATCAAAATCAAAATCATCACGATGAAGTCTTTTCTGAACAAAGTAACAAACCCGGTCGTGTTGACCATCATGCCTGCGGACGAGCAACGCGATCGCTTTATGGCGACAGCGGCCCGCATGGAGGACGTCTCGCTACAGGCAGCGGGAACCCCCGCGGCCGTAGCGGCCAACGTTGGCCTGGTGGTATCCAGGAACCTGACGCCTGGGATGCTGGTTCTCATCCCACTCCTCGCAGCCGAATCCCTTACCACTAGGGAGGTCTTTGAGAACGCGGAGCGCACGGAGGTGTGGCGAATCACCCACCTGGATACCACGGACATGGGCGTCGAGTTCATGGACATGACCCGCGTGACTCGCATTGAGGCTGGTGGGATGACTCGAGTCACCCAAGCGAATCGCCGGTTCACGATGCGCCAGCGGGTGTTAACACCACAAGGGGTCCTCGCGGCTGCCCTCAGCGAATGGGTGGATGCGCACGCTCTGGAACCAGCGATGACAGGTAAGCATGTAGATAGCACACCGACTATTGGCTCCAAGCGGCCGGGGATAGGGGTTTTGGGATCCCCAAGCAAATATTCGCTAGCATCGGTGGACCGGGACGATAGGACCATAACCCCAAGATCGACGGAAGCCGCACTGCAGGCGCTGCACCATTTCGTGTCCAACCCACTCGTAGTGGATGGCACGCACGAGACACGCGGCCGGACGGCGGACGTGGCGATGGAGGAAACGAAGACTGGAGTGGTCTATCAGGTGCCGCTGACAACGACGGACACCACACCGGGAACCCTCCCACCGGAGGACGCGATGGTATCGTTGTCTACGATACAGGCCATCGTACGGTCGATGAGGGAGACGAAAGAGCGGGACCGCGACACGGGGCATGAGGCCTACACTTTGGACGGGGTCCGATGGCCGTGCACGATCAAGGGGCAGGGCCCCACCCGGATGCTGAAGGTGAATGGTCCCCTTCGAGCGATGGGGGCGATCCGGGCGAACGTGGTCTTTCGGGACCTACTGCTCGACACACGAGGCTACCAGGTTATCCTTGGCATGATAAGCAGTAGGCAGTCGGGCATGGTGAACATGCCGCAAGGGTTCGACTCGATGGAAAGGTTGGACGTGATCTGGCCGCTACCGTGGTTAGAAGACTTGATAAAATTGGAGAGTTTTCTCTTGATGGGAGAGTGGCCCACGAACGATTGGGGCCAATGGTCCCTCAGGGATTTCCTCTACGTGACGGAAGGAATACCAGAGTGGGGAGAGAACCCGGACCGCCTGGGGATGCTGGCGCTATGGTCGGCGGTACAGAAGCTGGAGGCCTGCCTGGAGGTTCTCTTCCATGAAGCGTTCAAGGGAACACTGGCATCCCTGGTGATAATAATTCTCTGGGAGTGCCAGGTCATGGTATGTGGATTCGTCCGATTCCACATCGAGTTGATGATGGCGACGTTCTGGAGCAACCTCCGGACCCGCAAGTTCGACTTGGTCTTCGACACCATTAGCATGGCAACGCCAGAGGGATGCGCGGAGCTGCTTAGGACGATGGCGGAGAATCTAGCCGAGTCTTTGAAGGAGAACCCCCGGAAAGGGGTTCGCCAGCTCGAAAGGTATCCGCACACCGCGTTCTTCCACAAGGAAACGGGAAGCTGGAGGTTGGTCCAGAACAGGAACACGAGGATTCCGAACGGACAGAAGCAGGGCACGCCGTCGGGGGCGGTCAAGGGGCTGTGCGAGTGGCACATGTGCGACATGGTGGGAATTTTGGACGCATCGGGGCAAAAGTTGACATGCATGTTCAAAGGGGGATGTACCAGCACCCACCCGGACGCGGGGGCGGACATTTCAGCCTTGGGTCCACAAGTACAACAAGACCACTTTACCCAATGGAGGTGCCCCGGACCAATCAAGAAGCAACTCGCAATTGCTCTGGGACGCCCGGACCTACAGCCCTGAGATGAGGGCCAGGTGCAATCGAACCTCGGACCACCGCAAGCCTGTGGGAGGGAAAGCTCGGTATCGACGGCGTGTCAAACGGACACCTCGTCGTCCCAAGAGGAGGACGTTACAGGGGGTTTTCAGAAGGCGCTCTCCAAGAAGACGGCAACCATCGGGCAATTACGAGCTCAGGTGGCGGACCTGGAGGAAAGGGTCGCGGACTTGAGGGAGCAATTGGATCGGGAGCGAACAGCTCGCCAGGAGGAGGAAGAAGGGGGGAAGGAACCTAACCCGGCATGCGTGGCAACACACCAGCCGGAATTAGAAGGGGGGCAGGACATCACCGACGAAGCCCCCAACCCGGAGCCGCGACCGATGGAAGTCCGGACACGGAGCCCCCAGGGGGAAGTGGCCGGGGAACCTGGAAGGCCGACGAACATGCCAGCCTCGGTGGTGCAGAGCACCCGGGAGGGAGGGAAGGGCCGTCGAGCCCCTACGGATTCTGCTATCCGCCGGGTGAATGAGCAGAGAGCTCGGTGGAAGGGGTCCGAACACGACACCGACGACGACGACGTTTCGGAGGAGAACGATCTGGACGACCGGATATCCGCGGACGAGGACGGGGAGGACGTGGCCACCGAAGATGGGGCCGACGACGAGCACTCCACAACAGAAGACAGGGATCTGGAAGCTATCATCTCTCATACCCGCATTCTAATGCAGTCGATGTTTGGACCGACAGCGTGGAATACGGACCAGGATGCCATTATGCGGGAGGCAAGCCGCTATGGCAGTCGCACGTATGGGGTACGACATGCAAACGAGTGGGCACTGACGGATCTGACGGACAGTATACCCGACATGGGTAAGACTGTGGGGCAAGAGTACCTACCCCGCCCGGAGGTAGTGGAGGCTTGCGAGACGTTTATTCGTCAGCATGGCGGCCTGACACAAGCCGCAATCGTGCAACTTGCGTCGATGGAGGAAGCACGGCTCAACCTCAAGCGAGTGGCGACACATGTGTCGGCGCAAAACCCGGATTATATCCGAATGGAGCGCTTGGCACGTCCTGGGGGAGGCGTGGACGTGCTACGACCGACCGATTTTGTTCCTAATTGGCAGTGCGGTCTTGAGACCGACCCGCGAGGACGCGCAACGAAGGCAGGCGATCCGGCCGTGGCGCGGATGACGATGGAGAGCTTTGTGGCGCCTGGCCTCGCGTTTGTGGTCACAGAAGATTTCGCGCGGCAATATATTAAAGACACCCACGAGAACCCGTCCACTTGGGCGCCCAAACAGGGCAAGACCAAGGGGCGGAATTGTCTCAACGCTTCGTGGAAGCCACGCGGAGGAGGGACGACGTGCGAACGCCTGGACACTGACCCCTCGGACGGCACGCCGACCCGGCCGAGTACCCCTGGTACGACGGACGAGCCGGCACGGGGACAAGCTTTGAACTCAAAGTGGTTGCGTCTTGCGGCACGGGAGGAGTGGGGCACGGTGTACCACCCGACAATCGCAGTCATCGCCACGATGATACATAAGGCCATACTGGCCAACGGGGGCACAGCCGACGGACTTCTCTTGTGGAAGATGGATCTGAATGGGGCGTTCCAGCTCATTTCATTCCGCGCCGAGGACGTACACCTTATGGCCACCCGGATTGCATCCGATTACATGGTGTACGTGATGTGCGGCACTTTTGGCTGGGGGGGGACCCCCATGGCTTTCCAGGTGGTAACTCGCACCATCCTGTGGGAACTTCGGAATAATCCGGAGCTGGCGCGCCAGGGCTTCAAGGGCTTGGTAGAAATGTACGTGGATGACCTCATGGGCATCTGCAAGAGGACTGAGTGGGAAGCCGTAGAGCGCGTCGTGCGCAAGTACTGCGAGGGTCTGTTGGGGGACGACGCCGTCGCGCTGGCAAAGACACAGGCGGGACGCCGAATCGATGGGATCGGGTACTCGCTGGACCTGGACGAGTACCGCGTGGGGATCGCGTCCCACAACGTGCTTAAGGCTTTGTATGTGAACATGCGGGTGGATGTGGAGGGCCTAGTCCCTGTACGCACCATGGAAGCCCTGGCCGCACACGCGAGCAGGTACAAGACGGTGTGCCCTCCTATGGCACCGTTTTCAAGGGCCCTCCATCGTTCCTACCGCAGGGCGGGGAAGCACAAGGGCTCCACGGTTCGCCTCGATGAGGACGCCCAACGATCGGTGTGGCTCATGCGAGGTCTCCTAGCACTGTCGGCGATACAGGGGACCGAGTACACCCGGTCGTTTGCGTCTTTCGCGCGGGTACAAGAGGAGCCGCAGTGGATTGTGGAGTTCGACGGGTCCCTAAAAGGGATTGGGATTATTTGGTACGAAGTCACGCAGGCGGGCGAGCGCGCAGTGGGGTGCTGCGGACTTGACATTTCGTGGATGGGTCTGGATGCGAGCGATTACCAAAACACGGTGGAGTTCCTAGCAGGGATGCTAGGGATACGGGAACTAGCGAGGAGAGGCCACAAGAACATTTGTGTGCGCTTTCGAGGGGACAGCTTCTCGGCCTTGGCGTGGTCGAGAAAGGACGCATTCCGGAGCGATTTGGTAGGCAACGCGGCCATCGCGTATGTCGTGGCGAAATGGAGGAGCGGGATCGAAGTGGGAAGCACGATGCACCTTCCTCACAAAGACGAGTATGACTGGAACTGGAGGACGGACTGGCTCTCCAGAGGCCGTACGAGGGAGGAGGTGTTATGGCACGACGCCAACGACAGCAAGGTGGCGCTGTATGAGGGCAGTAAGCTCACGGCGTCGATGGAAACATGGGAATTGGCTTCGTGGAGGGACTTACTCCGCTTTTGCCACCCGGATAAGGCGCTGGGATCCCAAGATAACTTTACCGAGTGGTGGCAGGGGATGAACGCAATCTTGCTGTAGATTGCCGGCTACTAACCTACCCGATGTCACACTATTACCCACAGGTGAACTGGAACCCGCGACGGGGCCGAGGAGCGGGAGCCTGCTGCATGGGCTGGGACTAGGCCAGGGGACGCCGGCCAAGAAGATCAAGGTGGCCCCACCGGGGGAGAATGAGATAACGCCGCTCAAGGAACAGTCGACGGATGCCCCAATCAAGCCGATCAAGCCGGAGCAGGCAACGGATGCCCCACCAGGAAAAGGGGACACGCGTCCAGGGACAGCGAAGACGCCGGCCGGGGGGGTTCCGATATCGAAGAGAGCTCCCATCGATGAAGGGAGGAGCAGGTCGAGGTCGAGAGGACGAGGCCGCGACCGAGGACGAGACAGCAGGTCGAGGTCGAGAGGACGAGACCGCGACAGGGATCGTGGGAGAAACGACAACCGCGGTCGGTCGTACGACAAGCGACGGAGAGACGATGGGGACAAGGACCGAAGAGACGATGATGGTCGCAGAGGGGATCGACGGACCCATGACCAACGACCTCTGGGGGGCCGGGGGGGTAGGGGATCGCGTCACCCCCCGAACACGGACTACTACGGACCAGGCTGGGAAAGGAGGAGCAGACCTGGACTACTACTAACATCGGAGGAGAGGAGGGTGAAGGAAGCGGAAAGGTCGAAGGACCAAAGGAAACAAGAAGGGAAACGGGAGGCTTTGGAAGGAGAGGGGGAGAAGGAGAAGGAAGCAAGGGAGAAACAGGAGTGGTTGGAGAACGAGCTGGCCGAGAAGTTCGGGTTGGGCCAGAACCCTCCTTTAACGGCGGAGGAATTGAAGGAGGCCCAAGAGACGATCGTATCGAAGGAGCAGGAGCGGGCCTACAGTAGGGCGCTGCAGAAGAAGGAGGACGCTCTCAAAGAATTAAGGGTTCAGAACGCGATGATGAAGGCGCAAGCAGAGGAACTGAGGGAGAGGCTTCAGGACGTGGGGGCGCAATTGGAGGACGAGCGAACCGCGAGGATGGAGGAGAGACACGGCTGCGAGAGGATGCAGAGCTCTTTCGAGAACAAGCTCGAACGAGCAAGGGCCGACGCCGTGGAGCAGGCAAAGGGTCGGCAACGGACCGAGGTGATATCGAAGGCGAGAGAAAAGGAAGCAGCAACACTCGCAGGGACGTTGAGGACGGAAGTGGAGGACCTACGGAGGGAGTTGGTCGAATCACGGGGGAGGGAGGGTAACCTCAGGAACCGCATCAGGACTCTGGAGAGAGAACCGGTTACCGACGGTAAGGAAGGTCAGGGGGAGCAGTCGCGGGGCGATGCTCCCCCGCCACAGGAACCCGGGGAGTTCAGACCCATAGGAGGACCAGCGAGGGACCCATCCATAGGTCGCTACCTAACAGACAGGTTGGGGGAGCTCAGGCAGATAACCCCTGCGGTGGGACCAGGAGCTACGGAACTCCCGGACCAGAGGGCGGCGACCGCACCTGGGCCGAAGGTGAAGGCCCCAAAAGCAGTCAAAGCAGTCACGAAGCCGAAGGTTGCACCAAATAAGCCAAAGGCCACCGCGAGGGTGAAGGGGCCACCGAGCGCTCGAACAACGCGGAGTACGGGTGCCCCCCCCCTTGCTCCGGAGAACACACGACCAGTCGGATCGGCGACTTCTGATGAGTCGAAGGGGGACAAAGAGTCAGAGGGAGAGCCAGTGGGACTGGAAGCCCCACTGGGTCTCGGAGTCCCCCCGGGTCCTGAGGAACCCATGGGTCTGCCAGCCCCACTGCTCCCCCCGGACGCGCCAGTGGGAGTCCCACCCCTACTCACGGGGATGGAAGGGAACGAGAATGGTGATCCATACGACTTTAACGACAGTGAGTCGGAAGTGGCCCCGGATGACAGAGGAGAAGGGACCCCGGATGACAAAGGAGAAGGTGACCCGGAGCCGGAGGTATGACGGGCGGTAAAAGGGATGGGAGACCCGAAGGCACCGGACCCCGCCGTTGCTTTGGTGGAAGGGGCGGTTCTGGGGGTACTACAGGAAACCTGGATGCGGGACTGGAGAAACAGAATGAAGATACCTGGGGGCATCCAGTTAAGCCGCCTGGGGGATCAGGTAGGGGTCAAACTCGAATCCGAGATTGCTTTCTCTGCGATAGTTGACACTGTCGAAGCCTTGGAGAATGCGGGGCGAGCCATTCTGTACCAAACAGAAGAAGGTCGATGCGCCAGGTTGCGAGGAGCGGGGGAAGCGTCGACGAAACCAGAGGGAACGCAAAAGGGCATCCGCCTGGAGGAGTACAAGAAGGCGAATGAAGCATGGCTTTACGAGAAGAGGACGAGCGCGACGGAAGGAGAGAAGGACGGGACGAAGCACTGGCGGGAGTGGGTCCTATGGGTCGACTCAAAGGTGCCGGGCGCTCTACTCGGAAGGTTCCTGCAGTTGGTCCCGCAGGAACGGAGACGAGAGGACTGGGCGACGGCCTACCTGGGGGAACGAATTCGAGGGGGTCTGGTGGAGGAGCAGGTAACCACCCTGCTCGCCAAACTGCGGATGCAGTTCAAGAACCACAACAGGATGCGCGAGGTCGCATGCTGGTACGGAAAACATATAGAAGACGCCCAGAAGTCGGCTTCGCGACAGAACAAGGCTGTTCGGGACATACTCAGGGCCAAGAAGGCCATCGAAACGTTCGATGTGAACTTCCGACTCATCTACCAGGCAGCCGTGAACACGGGGGCTTTGGACGACGATTGGTCGCAAACGGGGATGACCAAGAAGGGTCAATTCTTGGGGCTCGCAGGATCTTTCGAGTTTGGGTTCAGGCCTTCGAACGCATTTGGAACGGGAAAGAACGGCGACATGGGCCACGCATGGATTTACCAGGACCTCAAACTGGTCACGCGAGCGCTTGATGGCAACATCGTGAACCTTCAGATGGGGCGTAGGGCACAGGGACTGCTGGCCAGCAAGGCCTTACCCAAGCCAAGGGTGTTGCTGATGGAGGTCACGGTGCCCACGAGCAAGACGGGGCGGAAAATACGGAACAAGTACGGGGTGAAGATCGAGGAGACCGCCTACCTGGCACGGCGAACGCAGCTGGAAAGCTGGCTCTTGGACTTCTTCCTGGAGTGGCTGATCCGGAACGGACCAAGGGACGACACGGAGTCCGTCCTAACCAGGAGGGCCTTCACGGGAGACGGGGACTCAGGAAGAGAACTCATTCTCCGACAAAAGGAGGTTCTGAAGGTCCTAAGGGAGGCTGCGGGATCACTGGGCCTCCCGAAACACAATTTCAAAGCGAAATCGGTGCGGAAGGGCTACGCCACCGCCTCGAGGGACGCGAGGGTGGACCAATACCGTAAGCAGGCCCTCGAGGCCATGGTTGCACGAGGAAGCAACTGGGTCAGGGGGTCAACGGTCCCAGAGGAGCACTACATATACAACTACGACAAGGTTGGGCCATTCGCTCTCATGGGAACATGGGAACAGGCATCAGAGTTCAGTATTGAACAATACCTGATCAGAGCGCCGGGCCTATATGACGACCAACCATGGAACGCCGCAGATTCCGAAGGAGCAATCTGGTGCCACTTCGAGCCTTAGGATAAAGGCACTGAGGAAGGAGCCGCGTAGGAGGAGGAGCCTCCGCCGACGAAGGAGGAGGGATCGAAGGAGGAGCAGCTTCCGACACGCGCGCACACCCCCTGATGGCGGGGGGAGCAGGAGGACTCGGATGGGGAATAGACGGAAGCTGTGAACTGAACTTTGGAGGGAATCGGAGAGGCTAGCTA
>CALGTP010000764.1 GCA_937902105.1 uncultured Actinomycetes bacterium | reverse complement strand
AAACTAGAACTGAACTTGGGAGGTTCTATGTTTGAGGGCTTGCTGCAAATAGCGCATAACATATTGAAAATAGAACCTCCCCAAAACATTTCCATTTTACCCCAAGTCACTGTACCCAGACACAATCAACTCAGTGACATGCACTGCGGTGAAGAAACGAAGATATTAGTGTGTATCTGACCCTGTTGAACGCAAGCCTAGGCAGGAAAATTGCTACACTTCTTGGGACAACACACACGGAAAATCCGTATATGGCCAATTCCCCTATGAATTCATGTTTGCTTATGTAGCTGTCTGTGCCGGCTGTCAAATATGCCACAAAGAATATGCATCAAACTGATACGTTAGTCTTATCCGCTCCCTCCTCCTCCTTCTCGACGGCCTCCTGCACCTTGGCCTCCTCCACGGGTGCCAGCTCGGGCGTCGTTGGGCCACCGAACATGGAGCCCAGGTGGTCCCACCTCATCAAGAAGACGGTGAGTGCCCAGAACAGCACATAGGCAGCATGCAGCTTGAATGGAAGCAATTCATCTTCCACATTCTTGTAGAAGGACCATGATGCAATCACTGCACCCAAAGTGCCTCCAGCACCCACCATTGCAGAGACAATTGCCAGATCCTTTGGAATCATGTATGGCACGATCCCATACGACGTGCCCTCTGCCATGTTCACGAAGATAGAGAAAATGCAGAGGACGGCAAGGGCCACGGGCCAACCTCCTGTATCGTTGCTTATGCAGCCGAAGACGAAAAGAAACACTGCCTGACCAAACAGTGAGATGAAGTGAGTCCACAAGCGACCTGTCATGTTCCAGCGCATGTTGGCCCAATCTGATGCAATACCACCCAGGGAGCGTGCAAACAGATTCATGCCACCGAATGCCATGGCCAAAGCACCAGCAGATACTATGTCAACACCAAAGAAGTCATGGAAGTGTGTGGCCAGTACGTTGTTCATCACCAGCTCACAACCAAAGCAGGCACTGTATTGAAACATCATGAGGAAAACACGATAATCCATCAGGCACTTAAGGTAATCCCGTGGTCCTGCCCTCTGAGTTTTCCCAAGCAGCGTGACATCAAACTTGCCAACTGTCGTGTCCTGTGTGCAAAAGTAGATCCACACAGCAAGGAACACGTACAGCACTGCTGGGAAAAACATGGAAGCTCTCCAAGCCGCTCCGATTGAAAGGCCAACACCCTGCTTCCAAAATCGGTAGACCAGTGGCATGAGCATCTGTGTGATTCCTCCACCAAGGTTGCCCCAACCACCACCCGTGGCGTTAACTGTGCCAACAACCGACCTGCTGAAAAGGATCGATGACCAGAACTGGTTCACTACGAATGTAGAGCCAAGACAGGAAACAAAGAAGCGGACAGTAATCAAGCCAGGGCCGTCCGAGATAAGCGTGCTGCAAGCGATCACGATCGCCCCAAAGCTCAACAGTAAAACGTCAGTATTCACCGGACCGATCTTCTCAATTACAGAGCCCAGCAGGAATCGTGTGACGACGTCGAATGAGACAGCAGCTATGTTGGCGTTCCCGATTGTGGTCTTGCACTGCTTCTTGCAAACACAAGCGTCAATGCGCTCAGACTCTGGCAACAGCTGGACTGCATCGTTGTTGTCGCAAAGACCGAGATCCATCCGCACAACAGTGAGGAGAGGAGCAAAGGCAAACCAGCCAATAAAGGCAAGCATGAATGCCAAAGTAG
>CALGTP010000763.1 GCA_937902105.1 uncultured Actinomycetes bacterium | reverse complement strand
GTAGGTCAACTGCGAGTGGATCCGAGGCGTTACAATACCCCCCCCTATTATTATTATGGTACCTTAATACACGGAATGTCCCGGCTCCCCCGGGGTGTCTTTTTACCGGGATCCGTGTGCCCTTGTGCGCTCGTGTGTCCCGTATGTGCCCCGCTCCCCCCGTGTCTTTGACTGAACCGGTAAACGCGCGCCGCGACGCGTGGCCCCCCTCACACAGTGTGGGTTGCGATGAATCACTTTGTGTCCGGCGCCATCGAGGCAGCACGCCTCAAGCGGGTTGAATGGGAGCGAACTCTACCTGCACTGCTCGAGAAGGAATTCAACGCAGCCTCCAAGCTCGAGAGCCTCGTCGGTCAACAGCTGCTCGACAAGTTCACGCATGAGGAGGATTTTCATCTACGCCGGGACAACTCACGATGGGACTTACTCCTTGGCCCGGTAGGCCCTCGCTGCATCGATGAGGAGATCTACGGAACTGTAACCGATCCCGTGTACATGTCCAAGAAACAGCTGGCTGCGAAGCGACGATTCAGAGGCCAGCAAAGACAGCTGGTGGATTCCGAATTCAAGATTACTTGCGGTTTGAGCAAAATGCCCAACTGCACGGTAGTTGCCATAGGCAGCAATGGCCAGTGGAGCTTCGAGGCTGACATTGTCTCACGAACGAGTTGCAGGGTGCATACCTTCGACTGCACGGTCCCAGCCACAGTACAAGTGCCACCAACCCCCCGGCGAAACTTTTCCGCAGTTTCCTCAAAACCGAAATAGAAAACCAGAAAAGGGCTTCGTGCGATTTCGAACGATAATCGCGCAATGTCGCGCGACAAGGGAGTCGTGCGTCTTGGTCCGTGTGTGTCGTGTATTCAAGTCGCACAGTGTCCTTGAGCAAGGAGCGTCACAGCGGCAACGATGAAGAAGCAACGCTGTACGAAACCCCATCAAAATCTACAAGCAGCAGGACCATCAACCCCATCGCTAGAGCAACTGAATGGGGGTCGAGAGCAACAGAATGGGGGTCGACCATTACCGCATGGAAAGCGTCGTGTGTCGACGCCGGCATTCACGCCGATGCCATCCTATATCGTTGACCAGGCCGATCAACAACGTGCGGCCATGGAGCACCCTCATCGAATCCCTATACGGACACCGGCATTCACTCCGATGATCGGAGCGAGGAGCCAAACACGCTTTGTGGTGATGCTTCAAGATCCAGCGAAGAGGGACTCTGTCCGTCGGGCGAAGATGCTCACTCCGGATCTCGTCGCTCTTCGCACTAGTGACGACGCTTGCGACGTCGAATCCATTCTCCACGTCGAGGCGCTGGCGGCTGCGTTGGATGAGGATAGCTCGGATGAATCAGACGCAGCATTCGAAGGCGACTTTGACATCGACGATGAAACCTACGAGTGTCAGTACGGGGGCAGCTTCGACGGAGATGAAGATGTTATCAGCGATGAAGAGAGCGGTGAACCCCAACCAGGAAGTTCCAAAGCAGGAGCTCAAGATGGAAGCAAGAGGTCGCAAGCAGGTCGCAAGAAGAAGCCCGAGGGGCAGCGTGCTCAAGAGCACTCGAAGCTTGTGGACAGTGGTTTTGAAGGTTTCGCATGTGGATGCAAGCGTGCAGAATCCAGAGGGATCAATTCATGCCTCGAAAGTATCACCAAGGAAGATCTTCGTGCCATTCATCGGGATACTTATGGCAATGGCAACGCAGTTCAATTGGCTGATGTCTTGACGAACATTCATCGGCTTTACTGGGAACAAGCTGTACCTATATCGACGTCTAGAGTGGGCAGAAGTCTCGGGCCCGACGGCGAGGGCAGTACACGCAAGCTTCCATCGCCGTTGATGTTATTAGGGCGACATCCTGTGTGTAGCCGCGCTTTCGAGATGGCTGTCGGCGGCTCTCGCTTTGCACATCGATCGAAGGTTGCCCTTGTCAAGCGTGGTTTGGGACCTACGAGTTTGGCAAGTGAACTCCTAGCAAAGGTGGAGCTCCGCGCCTTCTCCGCGCGTGCAGGGATCCAGACTCGAAGGGCAGCCTGGGCTAGAAATTGGTGGGCAGATGAGCTGATACTTCACGATTGGCTGCCAAACGAAACTGCCATCCAATTCAAGGGAGTTCACTTTGGCTTCCTGCACAAGCAGCATTATATGAAGGCCGCCGCTGCAAATTCGGGTCTCAAACCCCTGCAATATAAAGCCTGGATGGCGCAGATGCTTCCTGGCGCTCGGATCATCGCAGAGAAACTCGACCCGCCTCTGGAGGACAGCACCAAACTCAAAGTCAAAAGGAGCGCTCGGCACAGCAACTTTCCGGAATGCAACGATTGCAAGCGACTCCGGGCCGCTTACTTGGACGTGATGACCACTGCAGGATCGAGCCAAACGAGGAGGGACTCGGCACTCTTCGCCCTCAAGGCTCACATGCTCACATGGCAGGCGGACCGGAAAGTCGCAATCCAGTTCAAGGATCATGCTTCTGGAATGGGACGGGAGACGTGCTACGAGTGCGACGACAAGTGCGGATCCCAATGGCTGATGCTGCCCGTGGCATCGGACGGCCGCGACACGAAGGATCTCGCAAAGTATAAGTTCGATTTTGCGCTCCAGAGCAATAATGTGGTCGGAAACGGGGGTTGCAACCGTTTCGTGGTCGTGCCCGCCCATGTGCGGACGGGCAGCAATTTTGGACTGACGTGCTTCGTGAAGACCTTGTATAGCGCATACAAGAACGGGCGGTTCAAGGAGGGCGCTGGCAAGACGTTATACCGGCACACAGACGGCGGTTCCGACAACCTTTCCGTGGTGACACACGTCGTGCACTGGCTCCTGGTGTGGCTGGGCATCTTTGACGAGATCATTTGGTTCCGCTTTGACGCTGGCCATTCTCACACCGAGATTTGCGACCGCTTCTTTAGCATGATTAAGCGCTTCTTCAAGATTGACGGGGCGGC
>CALGTP010000762.1 GCA_937902105.1 uncultured Actinomycetes bacterium | reverse complement strand
GCAAGATTGCGGACGGTCATCGTACTGGAGGGTACGGAAACAATATTCCCAAGCGGTGTCTCCCGACACACTCCCCATGTGCTCTGCGTGTTGCTCGTCTACTGCGCGACGCATAATTGCCGCAGCACATGGGTATTTCAACGGCTCCTTGGCACTCTCAACCCACCGTGTAAAAACCTGCTCAGAAACGTTTACGTTGCCTTTGAGATCAGCGCTTTCCTCTTGATTCAGCATCTCGCGCTCTCCTTCCATCGGAAATTTGGCCAATTCTTCCGGCAAATCAATGCTATCCTTGTAGACGTCTGGCAAGCGCAGTTTTGCCTCACGTATGCCAGCCTCAAGGCGCCTCCGGTTTGCCGTTGTTGGTTTCTTTTGACGCGTGTCCGTGGCAGCGGCACGAATGCTTTTGCGGCGCTTAATTAAGAAGCTCTGGTTGTCGCGCAAGACGGCGGGCAAGCCACGGTACCACTCGAGAACCTTGACATAGTAATTGCAGACATGGCCCGCGTAGCAAAGCAGGCCTGTGGCCATGAGCGTCACTACGGACAGCATTGGATGCACACGAGCAATGAGAAGCGATTCATACCAGGTCAGCTGGGAGAGCGCGGTGTAGCGAGGGCCTAGATGCTGCAGGTTTTCTTTGCAATACATCTTTCCATAGATAGTGGAAGCTTCGCAGCGGCTGCATAAACGGTCGCGCTGAAACAGCTTGCCGTTGACTTTGCATTCCGTACGCTTTCCTGAAGCCATTTTGAAGCCTGCCCTTTCAATCGTTTCGCAAACCCCCGTCTTGGGGCCCGCCCATGCTACACCAGTCTGGGGCCAATCCTTTCCTGAGTCCTCATCACGGTAATCGAAGACGGGCCATTCCTCATCACAATTTTCGCAATAGTGTAATCTCAGTGAAGCTAAAAAATTTATGGCTTCTCTACCTGCTCTAAGCGAATCAGCATTGTTCAGACTACACTTCAAGTTCGACAACGCTGGATGCTCGTCTGTCTGCAGCTCAATCCCAATGGTATTTGCCGTCGTTGAATCCTTTGCCACAATTTGATCTGGCTCGGACACGCGTTGCCGCGCCAGCTTCGCTCTCATTTTGCCTAAAGCGCGCTGAGGCGTAGTTTCACGCGCCGCTTTCAATTTCCAAGCGGAAGAACCCTCCTCCAATGGTTTCCTTTTGTTTCTCGGCGTCACGACGACGTCCACATAGCCTCTCTCAGCTCCTCCATAACTGTACATGATTTTGCCGTCGCTTCGTTGGCCAGATCGATGTGTGCTCATGTCGGCCGCCGTCTGAGGCATATCTCTCTTCGCCACTTCGGCTCGTCGGTGATTCCTGAGCTTGGATCGGGCCTGCTCATGCATCACGTTCATCGACTTTAGGAGCTTTTCATCACGGCGTAGGTAGTAAACGCGTCGGCCAAAATCGGCAGCGTTGTCCATAGAGACGCTCACTGTAATACCCGTGCTATCTTCCTGAAATTCCCATTTGTCTCCTATCCTCCACATGCGTCCACAGTACTTTTTTGAGCTTGTCTTCTCGTGAGCCAGAATGCACGTCTCTCCTTGCGATGATTTCCCGGTTGCCGGTTGCCCAACCTCTTGTTCTTCCAGAAGTCCGATTCGGACGAGGCGGTCCTGGGCCCATTGCTTTTGAATCTCCTCACGAGCCTGCTCCTTGCACGTCGCGTCCAAACTGGATACGTATTTGCCCCAATGGTATCCTCCTTCCTTTGAAGCTCGCAAGGCGGTGATCGGTACTTCTTCCTGCTGGAGCTTGTGCGGCAAAGGCTTCTTGGCGGCAGCCTGGGCCACAGCGTGCCAGATGCTCCAGCCCTCGCCAAATGTCTCAACAGTTTGTTGGACAGCATGCCAAAGCGACTGAAGGGCAGTGTCGGTCCACTCTGTTGTTTCGCTTCGGCGGTCAACCCGTAATCTGCTGGGGCCTTCATTGCCGCACACGGGACACTGTGTCGCATCGGTTATTTTCTCGTGTAAGTGGTGGTGCAATGCAAGTAATTCACGTCGCCACGTTTCCAGATCTTTCGAATTCTTCGTGGGCTTGTCGTGCAATCTCTCGCAACACTGTCGCATCGACCACACTCGCTGCTCCTGTCCATCGGTCGAATCCTGTTTTGATGACATGGTTGCCATCGAGCCGATTGTAAAGAACAATTTCCATTCGTCCCCGTAACGAGACACCACTTCGTCGAGAACCCTGCGCCATGTGAAAGTCTGCCATGCGGCGATTATAGGTTGTCTTCCACGGTGAACTTGGTACTTGTCTAAATAAGTGCGTTGGAAAGGTTCATTATCTAAGCTGAAACTGAAT
>CALGTP010000761.1 GCA_937902105.1 uncultured Actinomycetes bacterium | reverse complement strand
TACGAACCTCCACCAAGTGTGGCGGCAACGCTTGAAGATGCGGACATTGTGTTCATCAATGGGTTAAATCTTGAAGCGCCGACGAAATCATTGGCCCAAGCAAATGCTCAAGATGGCTCGGTGATTTGCGAATTGGGGACAGCGACACTTCCCACCGATCAGTGGATCTATGACTTCTCATTTCCGCGAGATGGGGGAAAGCCAAATCCTCATGTGTGGACTAACCCACTGATGGCAAAAGACTATGCGGCTCTGATTCGTGATTCGTTGGTTTCGGCCGATCCATTACATAGCGAGATCTATGAAAGCAATTATCAAGCCTTAGCGATCAAGATTGACGCGTTAGATCAGGCCATCATCACGGCAACTGCAACTATTGAAAGTCCTCAGAGACTGTTACTGACCTATCACGACGCGTATGCCTATTTCGCTCGGACATATGGTTGGACGGTCATCGGCGCCATTCAGTTATCATCCTTTGAAGAGCCCACTCCTCGGGAGGTTGCCGATTTGATTGATCAGGTTAAAGATGCTGGTGTTCCCGCAATCTTCGGTAGCGAGGTTTTTCCATCAAGCGTGCTCGAACAAATCGGTAATGAAGCGGGGGTTCGTTATGTCGATGTTCTGCGCGATGACGATTTGATCGGCGCGCCCGGGGACCCAGAACACTCGTGGCTTGCGCTGATGCGTTTTGACTACCTGACGATGGTTGAATCTCTTGGTGGAGATGCTTCGGCTTTGAAGGCACTGGATGTTACTGATGTCGGACTAGACACGGCGGATTACTCACAATGAAGTCGAGTGCCTTGAATAGTTCTGGGAATGCTTTTCCAGCACCTTTGATTGCTTGCGACCATTTGTCGTGTACCTATGGCAACGGCACGGTGATTGAGGGCGTGGACCTGAGCGTTCATCCGGGCGAGTTTGTTGGAATCGTGGGCCCATCGGGTTCAGGAAAAACTACCCTCCTCAAAGCGATGCTGGGCTCTATTAAGGCCTCTCACGGCAGCGTCACGCGCGCATCAGGATTGAGCGTCGCTTATGTCCCTCAATTAGAGACAGTGGATTGGAATTTCCCAGTCACGGTCGGCGAAGTAGTCGGAATGAGTCGCCCACAAAAGTCATGGTGGCCCGGTTCGTCATCATCCGAACGTCAGGCGATTGAAGAAGTTCTTGAAAGACTCGGGCTTGGTGGTTTAGTGCAACGCCACATCCGCGAATTGTCTGGTGGTCAGCAACAGCGCGTCTTCTTGGCCAGGGCGTTAATTCAAAAGCCTGATGTTTTGATTTTGGACGAACCTACCGCAGGAATTGATGTCACGACCCGCCACGAAATACTTCATGTCTTGGCAGACCTCAATGAAGGTCCACCTCAAGGGGACGGAATTGCGATTGTCTTGACGACTCATGATCTCAATGGCTTGGCAGCTCACTTGCCGCGGCTGGTCTGCTTCAATCGCACTGTGATTGCCGATGGAACCCCCAGCGAAGTTCTTCAGCCATATTTCCTAGAGCGAACTTTCGGGGCGCCAATGGAAGTGCTGCAACATGGTGGAATGCCCATCGTCCTTGAACAAGGTAGCGATGAACTACGGCTTCGACTGAGTCGCAAGGGCGCATCGTGATATTCGCCGTTGACTTATGGAAACCATTTACGTATGAATTCTTTCGCAATGGTTTACTGATTGCGACTCTTGCGGGTGCCCTGTGTGGACTGATTGGCGTCTTCGTTGTCCTGCGTGGAATGAGCTATATCGGACATGGTCTGAGCCATGCCGTGTTCGGTGGGGCTGCTTTAGCAGCGGTATTAAACCTGAGTTATTTTCTAGGTGCTGGCTTGTGGGGCTTGGCTTCGGGGTTAATGATTGGGCGAGTAGCGCGAAAGCGCATCATTGGCGCAGATGCAGCAATCGGTGTGATTACGACAGCATCATTTGCCATGGGACTCGCCTTGCAAGCCAGATTTGGTCAAGCGAAACAGAGTATTGACGCAGTGTTGTTCGGCAATGTGCTCGGCGTATTTACTGGTGACCTATTGGCTGTTGCCGGAGTGGGGATCTTGAGCGTGGTCGTGGTCGTGACCTTATACCGCAAATTATTGTTCGCCACCTTTGATCCTGAGGTCGCAGGAGTGAGCGGTGTCAATGTGCCCGGTATGGAAGCAGTATTGATGGTTCTTTTATCGGCCACCATTTTGGTGACGGTGCGAGTCATCGGCGTGCTGCTGATTTCGGCATTGCTGGTTTTGCCGGCGGTCACCGCTCGGCTGTTGACGAATTCATTTGGTCGCATGTTGTGGCTTTCGCCAGTGCTCGGAGCAATCTTTGGGGGAGTCGGGATGTACGTCAGTTGGTACGCCGATGTTCCGAGTGGTGCGGTCATTATTTTGGCTGGCACTTTGGTCTTCATCGTCGTCTACACCGCAGTCGGTGTTCGTCGCCGTGGTCGGGTGGCGGGGATGGATCATCATGGCCCATCACTGCGAGCCGCATAATCAAGAATTGATGACCCATTCAACGCCCTCGGGCGTGTCGCGTACTTCAATATTGTTCGCTGCCAATCGATCGCGGATGAGATCCGATAAGTCGTAACGCTTGTCGGCACGAACTGCACTTCGCAAGTCAAGGAGCACATTCATCAAAGGTTCAAGGCTGACGCGAGGATCAATGAGACCCCCGACAGCGGCATCACCTAAGCGGACAATCATCGAGCGCAAGGCTGCATGGGCGAGATCCATTTCGCGGCCTTGCAAAGTGTCTGCCGACCAATTATGGATTGAAGACTCAAGTTCTAGGGTGGCCCGTGCTGCACCGGCAGCATCACCAGATGCCAGCGCGATGTCGAAGGCTTGCTCAGCGTCCTTGACTTCAGCGGCAAGGGACAAACTTTCTGGTGCACTAGTTTCGTTTACTAACGCCTGTGGGGCAAAGTCGATGGCGACGTTGACTACGCCTCGCGTTGGATCGCGTAAGGCATCAATTGGCAAGACCGCACCAGTTTGGTGAACGACAGACTTACCTTTGATACGGATTGTTATTGTGCTATTGCCAATGACGGTGGCAGTGTCAGCATCAAGATCAAAAATGACACCAGTGTGTTCGTCAACACCGATGACATGAGCATCATCAGGGAGTTGATTTTCAAGCATGGATAAACGTCGTTCGCCTAAATAGCAAAAGCGCGTGTCATGGTGCCCACCTTCGGCATTGTCGTAGTGCGGGATGACAGCCACATTGAGTCCCAACTCACCGAGGACATCGAGACCCTCAAGCCAAGTTGGCTCATTTCCGACTTTGTAGATCTCGTAGACGGGAACTGTGTAGCGACCCAAAGTGAGGGCTGCAGCAGAAGCAAAGGTCACCGCTCCACCAGTGCGCATTTTCGAGCGCATGATTTCGGGGACTGTGGTCCCTGTCCATTGACGCAAGGCGTAGGTGGGACTTCCTGGTCCAGCGAATACATAATCTGCCTGACGAATACGACTCAATCCTTGTTCAACCACAAGGGTGTCGGCCCCATGGATCTGTGTCAGCCCAGCGATTTCAATGTTGTAGCCCACGCTCTTACGGAAATATTCCACTGCTTTGGCCGCAAGTTCGGGAGCATTTTCTTGGAAACCGTACGGCGTGTCAAGAACAACGGCCTTGGGTGTGCCTGGAAACCGAGCAATGAGTTCACGATGATGCTTCATCATCGTCGGCGCTGTTTCGCCTGAACCCATGATTGTCAGAAGGCGTGGCAGGGATGTCATGAGAAGAAACCATTCTGAGTGTGAGTGACTAAAACTTCTGCACACCGGTCAGGGAATTGGGCGTGGAGATCGTGATGCGCGGGTCTGAACCAATGGACACGTCCATTCGGCAGATGCTCAAGAGCAAAGTTTATCGCTTGCTCTTTATTTGATGTCCAATTGACATCACCCGAATCAGCAGGCATGAAAAGAACTGGTCGGGAAATATCAGGAAACAGATGAGATGGTTGATGTAACCACAATTCTTTGAGGATCATCATGTGTCGTTCAAAGGTCAGCCATGGACTGATCGTGCCATCATCATGAAAGGCAAAATTGCTCAGCGAACCGATGATTCCTGATTCCGGCCAGTCGGTGTTGGTGGCGCGAATTGCACTTTCCAATCGTCCGCTGCGCATGCCGGCCAGTCGTGGTGGTTTCATTCGCTCGGCGCAATCTTCCCACTTGCTAAATAATTGACCGATTTCGATGACTCCACCGTCAACGGGTACGCAAGCAAGAACGCGATCTGGATGCTGATGTGCGGCGTGGACAACAATGTTGCCACCCCATGACTGGCCCACAAAAATCGCGCGCTCAATGTGCAGTTCGTCAAGTAGCGCGCAGAGGTCGTGGCATATCGTGTCAAAGTCGTACCCAGTATCCGGCTTGTCGCTGTGACCGTGACCGCGCAGGTCAACGGCGACGCTGGCAAACCCCTGAGAAGCGAGGGCATCGCCCACGCCATCCCACATCCGAGCGTTAGAGGCCAGACCGTGAATGAGTAAAAATGTCGGGTGCGGGGTCGTCGTGGGTCCGCGGCGTAAAACCCGCACATTGACATCAGGATCCACGCCGATCTTCAACTCGGTGGCGTGCTTGACGGGGAATCGCTCGGAGGTTGATGACATATCTTGTTCAGTCTGCCTCCTGTGAGTGACTAATGAGAGAGTCAAGGGCAAGCAATTGGGTTCCTCGGCGTGCCACGATAGGAGGGTGAAAGATTTTGACCCTGTCTCAGGCGCCACGGGAGATGACGACTTAGCAGCCAAAATTGCGCGGCTTGAAGAAATCATCCTTGATCTCAATCATGTTGTCGTGGCGTTTAGCGGCGGAGCGGACTCTGCTTTTGTGGCCGCTATGGCTCATCGGCTTTTAGGTACTGAACACGCTCACGCTGTGACGGCGGTATCTCCGAGCCTGGCTGGTGAAGAGGAAACTGATTGCCGACGTTTAGCCGAGGAGTGGGGATTGCGTTGGACTCCGGTCCAGACTGCCGAAATGGAACGTGCCGCTTATCGCGCTAACGATATTGATCGCTGTTATCACTGCAAGGCCGAACTCATGGACGTTGTCGGCCCGATTGCCGAGCTTGAGCGGGCGACAGTGGTGTTAGGGGTCAATGTTGACGATTTGGCGGATCATCGCCCAGGTCAGCGCGCCGCTCTTGAGCGTGGGGCAGTCTTCCCTTTGGTTCAGGCTGGTTTCACAAAGAAAGACGTTCGGCGTGCATCCTTGGCTATGGGGCTTCGTACATGGGATAAGCCGGCGGCTGCCTGTTTGGCGAGTCGAGTTCCGTATGGCACTCCAGTCAGTGTGGATATTTTGAGCAGAGTCGATCGTGCCGAATCAGCTCTGCATGGTTTGGGATTTCGACAAGTTCGGGTGCGCCATTACGGCGAGACAGCGCGTATTGAAGTTGAGCAAAGTGTTCTCGATCAGGCGATAGCCAATCGGGTTGCGATTATTGAGGCCGTCAAAGATGCTGGGTATCGCTATGTCACTCTTGATCTTGAGGGCTTTCGCTCTGGGAATCTCAATGGAGCGATCGCAGACAGTTCGTCAAGCGCGCACTGACGCTCGTAAGGTTGTCTGAGGGTTTTAGGACCAGGGCGATTGTCCGTGCATTCAAGGAGAAACTATGAAACTGTCAATGATGCTGAATTATGGCGGTGGCTTTCACGCCGCAGTGGACACAGTTGTCGAATACGAAAAAGCGGGATTGGACACAGTCTGGATCGCCGAGGCCTACAGCGCCGATGCCATCAGTCAGGTCGGGTACTTGGCTGCCAAGACCAGCAAAGTAGAGATTGGTACTGGCATCCTCAATGTGTATAGCCGTACACCTGCGTTGATGGCGATGACGGCTGCTGGTTGTGACTATGTCAGCAACGGTCGTTTTATTCTCGGTCTCGGTGCGAGTGGACCTCAGGTCATTGAAGGTTTTCACGGCGTGCCATATGAGAAGCCAATGATGCGGATCAAGGAATATATTCAGGCCTGTCGCATGATTTGGGCGCGCGAAGAACCTTTTCACATGGACGGTGAAACTATCAAGGTACCTCTACCAGCAGGTCAAGGTACTGGTCTCGGGCGTGCTCTGAAAATCATTAAGCCTGGCCAAGCCATTCGCAAAGACATTCCCATTTGGTGGGCCAGTCTGATGGGCTTAAGCGTCTCAGCAACTGCAGAAGTTGCCGATGGCTGGATGCCAATCTTCTTTGATCCTGATAAATATCAGCAGGTGTGGGGCGCTGACCTGAAAAAGGGTCTTGCCAAGCGCGACCCATCCATGCCACCTCTAGAAATTTCTGCTGGTGGAATGCTGGCCATTGACGAATCATTGACCGGTGACGCGCAAAAGAAGATTCTTGATTACAGCCGTCCAAATGCTGCCTTGTATATCGGTGGCATGGGCGCTCGTGACAAAAACTTTTATAACACGATTTGCAAGAAATACGGCTATGAAAAAGAAGCTATTGAGATCCAGGATTTGTATCTCTCGGGCAAGAAGGAAGAAGCTGCAGCCGCTGTTCCTGGTGAGATGCTGATGAACTCCAACCTCGTGGGACCAAAGAGCTTCATCAAAGAACGTATTGCTTCATTCAAGGAGGCTGGTGTCACCATGTTGTCAATTAACCCTGTCGGTCCAAACGCAATTGCGAACATTGAGACTCTGAAAGAGATGATCGGCTAATGGCTATTTTTGGGGGAACGGTTGCTCCAGGTTGGGAAAAAGTTCGCCAGGCCTTTGTCGAGAACTTAGAAAACACTGAGGAAGTCGGAGCAGGAGTAGCGGTGTATCACCGCGGTCAGAAGGTTGTTGATTTATGGGGTGGAACCTTTGACGAATCCGCTTCCCAGCCATATGCCCAAGACACGCTGCAACTAGTTTTCTCCACGACAAAAGGCATCACCGCTATCGCTGTTGCAATCTGCGTTGAGCGCGGGCTGTTGTCCTACGACGAAAAAGTCAGCACCTACTGGCCCGAATTCGCACAAGCTGGCAAGGGCGACGCCACTGTTGCACAATTGTTGTCGCATCAGTGTGGTTTATACACCGTTGACGGTGAGATCTCTTTGGCAGAAGCTTTGGATTGGTCAACAATTACTTCACGACTTGCCGCTACCAAGCCTCGTTGGGAGATCGGCACAAATCACGGTTATCACGCACTGACCTACGGTTGGCTGGCTGGAGAACTGGTGCGTCGAGTTGATCCACAACATCGCAGTTTGGGAACTTTCGTGCAGCAAGAAATCGTGGGTACGGTCGGTGGCGAATTGTGGATTGGTTTGCCCGAGGCACAAGAGTCGCGGGTGTCGCCGATGATTGGTGGACTCAACTCAATTCCTGAAGATATGGATCCTGCCGTCAAAGCAATCATGGAACAATTCATGGGCCCGGATTCGCCAGGTGGACAAGCGCTCAGTCTGAACGGCGCTTTTGGCGTCGATGGAGCATTCAATCGCCGTGATGTTCACGCCGCTGAAATCCCGGCAGCCAATTGCATCACAAACGCTCCTTCATTGGCTCGTATTTACGCAGCAACTATTGGCGATGTAGATGGAGTGAGATTGTTGGCATCGGCGACCGTTGAAATGGCTCGCACATTGGTAACACCTGAAAATGAACCCGATGCATGTCTGATTATGCCAACCACTTTTGGTATGGGCTTTATGGTGCACGGTCCTTTTTCCTTATTCGGCGGACCGGGTTCGTTTGGTCATCCAGGTGCTGGTGGATCGGTCGCTTTTGCACTTCCTGAAAAGGAAATGGGTTTCGCCTATGTCATGAACAAGATGGCCACGAATCTGGCAAATGATTTTAGGGCTCAGCGTTTATCTGAGGCTGCGGTAGGTTGCGCAGACGCTGTATCGCTTTGATATAGACAACGCTGGCGAAGGCTGCGGCGATAGCGAAGACAGAGATGGCTTGGCGTACACCGAGCAACTCGGAAGCAATTCCAGCTAGAGCGCTGGTTACTGAAAGCGTGAGCGTGACGAGTGCAAAGTCGCCAGCAAGGATGCGACCGCGCACATGGTCGGGGGAGCGGAGTTGTACGCCGTAGGTACTGAGGGTCCATTGGGCGCCCCCGCCAAGGTGAGCGATTGTGATGAAGACCGCTGTCAGGATCAATGCGGGCATCCATGCGCCAATTAAGTAGCAACCGCTAAAAATCAGACTGGAGACGCCGCAAACTTTGAGCACTTTATTGATATCACCACCCGTATATCGCGTTACTAGCAGTGGACCGAGCCCAGCTCCGACCCCACGGGCGGCGATCAAAAGTCCGCGTGAGGAATCTCCTCCGTTAAAAACATCGGAGGCCAAAACGGCGAGTTGGCTAACGACTCCGGCTCCAATGGCGAAAGTGGTTTTAGAAAAGATGAGGGCCAATAAAACTGGGTCACGACGAGCATGGACTAGCGCCTCACGCATGTCGGCGATGGGTCTGATGCGCTGATTGATTGCCGATTTCTCACGCGTCATCTGCATTGGCTGACGTACCGAAGCAAACATGATCGCAGCCAATGCAAATGAAATGGCGTTAGCGATGAAGGCGGCGTCGCGACCAAAGACTGAGGCGAAAACTCCACCGATCGCTGCTCCGACAGCCAGCATCACGCCCCATGTTGAACCAAATAACGAGTTTGCCTTGGCAAGTTCTGCATCGTCGCGCACGAGGTTCGGTATTGCTGCTTCGGTAGATGGCTTGACGACCGCGGCCAATGCCGACACCGTGCTCTGAAAAAGAAAAGCCATCCACACCGTATGACTACCAACAAACAACAGTCCGAGAGCGGCGATCGCTTGGACGCAGGAGACAAAGATCAAGATACGTCGTCGATCAAAGCGGTCGGCCATAGAACCAGCAATGGGCGAGGCTAAAAATGAAGGTAATGAAAAAGAGACAATAACCAGCGAGACAAGAAAACTTGAGCCCGTGAGATCATCAACGAGACCCACCAAAGCGACGAAACTAAACCAGTCACCAAGGTATGAAATCACTTGGGCAATAAATATACGGCGGAGATCTGGATTAGTGCGAAGCATTTTCAACATGACGTATTGACACTAGAACCCTGTTGGCGGGAGTGGCGTCTCAAAGAGAGAATCAGTTGACTTTACTGATGACTTCATCGCCGTAGCGCGCTAGCGCATCAGCAGTATCGCGGTAGAACAAGAACGAGGGCACGATCACTCGCGCGACTCCGATATCAGTTAAACCTTTGACCTCGTTGAGTGCATTCGGGCCGATGGCCCCGTTGCCACCCGTAGTCATTTCAATCGCATCGGGATCACGGCCACATTGACGAGCTGTATCGCGGGCGATATCAAACGAACGTGACAATTGTTCGTGTGTTCCTTTGCCGGGGAAGAAACCATCGCCCAAGCGCCCTGCGCGTCGAGCTGCGATGTCGGTATGTCCGCCAATATGAATCGGAATCATGCCGTTGACTGGTTGAGGGCGCATGATGCACTCATCAAAGTTGGTGTACTCGCTATGGTGGCTGGCCTTTTCTTGGGTCCACAGAGCACGCATGGCAGCGATGTAATCGTCGTTGCGTCTACCGCGATCGGCGAATGGCACGCCAATCGCGTCGAATTCCTCTTCGAGCCAACCGACTCCGACGCCGAGCAACATACGGCCTTTGGAAAGATGATCAAGGGTTGCGATCTCTTTAGCTAAGACAACTGGATTGCGTTGGGGCAAAATCAAAATTCCTGTTGCCAATTTGATTGTCTGAGTAGCCGCGGCCAGAAAGGACAGCCAGATCAGCGGGTCGGGGATGGGTGACTCTTCTCCACCGGGCATTTTGCCTGAAGCATCGTAGGGATAAGGTGAGTCATAGTTGGATGGAACCACGACATGTTCAACGGTCCATAATGATTCAAAGCCGGCAGCCTCGGCTGCTTGTGCCATGACAATGGCTTTGTCGGGATGGCTAAAGGGGCCAGTATTGGCAAAGGCAATAGCGAATTTCACGAAGTAACTCCTTGTTTAGTTGCGCATCATGTCAAGAAGCGGTTGAAGAATCATTGCGTATCGCGTTGGGTTCGAAAGATTCGTGCTGGCAGCCACAAGTACGTCTGCGTCAGCCTGGGTGGTGATGTCCCATGTGGCTGTCGTCCAGGTTCGCTCGTTACTGACTTGTACGAGTACCAGATCACCTTCGTTGAGCATTGACCAGTCGGCTGGCTGTGGGGAATCATGTATCGGCATGGTGGCACAATTTCGTGCTTCTGGGTCGGTGAGAGGACATCAGATGTCCTCTCACCGACCCAGAAGCGCTATACGTGAAGCGCGAAGTAACGCACGTTGAGCCGATCGTAAGGCTCGGTCGGCTTCGTGAATGGCGGCCAGCAGGTCATCGTGCTTACCACCCAAGTTGGCCTGACCTAAGTCGGCGACACGCTGGCGGTAGCGGTCGGTGCCTTCAGCGATAACAGCTAATTCGGCGGCGATAGTTGACAAGTCTGCAGTGGTCACCCCGTCACCATATGTCACACCATGGTGCTCGGCGGAAACCTACCCAATAGTGAACTACCGACTTGGGTAGCCTTGAGTCCTGTGACCCGAGTGCCTGTACGAGACGATTTATCTGCCCTCGAGGGGTACCACTCGCCCCAAGTGGATGTCCGTGTGCGTCTCAACACCAATGAAGCGCCAGTTGCTCCGCCACAAGCCTTCCGCGAGGCCTACGCCGAAGCTATTTCTGACATTGAGTGGCATCGCTATCCCGATCGAGCGGCATCTGGATTGCGGTCTGCGATTGCCGATCTACACGGCGTGTCTCCGGAGATGGTGTTCGTCGCCAACGGCAGTAACGAGGTCTTGCAAACAGTGCTCTTAACATTCGCTGGTCCTGGACGCACGGTGGCCACATTTGAGCCGACTTACCAACTGCATAGTCACATTGCGCGGATCACTGGTGCAACCGTCATTGAAGGTGAACGTAGTACTGACTTTTCACTTGATGTCAACGAAGTTCGTCGTGTGATCAATGAGTTTCATCCGCATGTGACATTTTTGTGTTCCCCAAATAATCCAACTGGAGGGGTCGACTCACCTGAACTGGTTGCTGAGGTCTTGGCATTGAGCACAGGGCTAGTTGTCGTCGACGAGGCCTACGGGCAATTCGCCCCATGGAGCGCCTTAGAACTGATCAACGAAGAGACACCACTCGTCGTGACGCGCACATTCTCTAAGACATGGAGTATGGCCGCGGCGCGTCTGGGTTATTTAATTGGTCCGCGTTGGTTGGTGGCCGAACTTGACAAAGTTGTCTTGCCGTATCACCTTGATACAGCGAAGCAGATTGCCGGCACTCTGGCGGTGCAATTTCAGGGTGATATGGAAGAGCGGGTGCGAACAATCGTGGCAGAACGTGAACGTCTGGTGAATGCTCTAGCGTCGCTTGATGTGGATGTTTTTGAGAGCGGAGCAAACTTTATTTTGGTGCGTCCACGATCAAAAAGCGGTCGAACAGTGTGGCAAGGTTTGCTTGACCGCAGTGTTTTAATTAGAGATTGTTCAAGTTGGCCCAGACTTGCTGATTGCCTGCGTGTCACCATTGGTACGCCGGAACAAGATGATATTTTTCTTAAGGCCCTAACGGAGGTTTTATCATGAGTCGAATTGCTACTCGTTCGCGAACAACGGCGGAAACATCAATTGAGTTATCAGTCAATCTTGATGGCTCGGGTCAGTGCGATGTCAGTACTGGCATTCCGTTCTATGACCACATGTTGTCCCAAGTCGGTAAACACGGCGGATTTGATCTGCGTATTGCGGCCAAGGGTGATCTACATATTGATACTCACCACACCGTCGAAGACGTAGCGATTACCTTGGGCGAAGCGATACGTGAGGCTCTTGGTGACAAGACCGGAGTGCGCCGTTTTGCAAGTGGTCTCTATCCACTCGACGAAGCTCTTGTTGAAATCGCTTTGGATCTCTCTGGACGTCCATTTGTCGTCTGGGATGTGCCTCTTCCAGAGTGCTTGCCACTTGGGAACCCTGCGTTTGATCCACAATTGGCGGAGCATGCCATCAGTTCGCTGGCCATGTCTGCCGCAGTGACATTGCACGTCACTTTGAAGCATGGCCACAATGTGCATCACATCATTGAGGCGGCGTTCAAAGGTCTTGGTCGCTGCTTGCGCGACGCAGTACGTATTGAGGGATCCGAAGTGCCATCAACGAAAGGCGTTCTGTGACGGCACCTGTTATTGCTGTATTGGATTACGGCATTGGCAATCTGCGTTCTGCAGAAAAAGCTTTGCAAAAAGTCGGTGCCGACGCGCGTCTGACCCGTGATCCAGATTTCGTGGCGAGTGCGGACGCAGTCGTGCTACCAGGAGTAGGTGCTTTCGGAGCATGTATGGCTGCATTGCGAGCCGCAGGGCTGGAAAAGGTCGTGCACCAAGCCGTTGATTCTGGTCGCCCTTTCCTTGGCATCTGTGTTGGTATGCAGATGCTCTTTACAGGGAGTGAAGAGAATCTTGAGGCACGCGGCTTAGACATCATTTCCGGCATGGTCGAATGGATTCCACCCGGAGTCAAGCGACCACAGATGCAATGGAACAAGTTGAATTTTGAACATCCAAAAGATCCAATGTTCGCAGGCCCATTGCTCTCACAATCTGCCGATGGTTCATGGGTCTATTTTGTGCACTCGTTGCACGGTGTCCCCAATGACGACAAGGTGATTGCCGCTACCTGTGAATACAGCGGCACGCTAAATGCTGCGTTTCGACTCGGCAATGTTTTCGCCACGCAATTTCATCCCGAGAAATCTGGCGCCAGCGGTCTTGCGTTGTTGGACAACTTTGTGAAAGCCGTGGGCAAGTCATGACTGTCGAGTTGTACCCGGCGATTGATCTTCGCGGCGGTAAGGTCGTGCGACTTTTACAAGGCGACTATGCCCAAGAAACTGTGTACGGGGATGATCCCGTTGCTGTGGCACTATCTTTCGTTGAGGCTGGAGCGACTTGGATTCATATTGTTGACCTTGATGCAGCGCGTACAGGTGAAGCCATCAATCGTCGCGTCGTGGCATCCGTGGCGCGCGCGGTGGGTGATCGGGCGGCGGTACAAACTGGCGGAGGAGTGCGCTCTTTAAGTGACGCTCAGGCCTTATGTGATGCTGGCGTAGCGCGTGTGGTGATGGGTTCGGCGGCCGTCGCCGATCCAAGTTTGGTTGAAGAGGCAGCAAAAATCGTTGCTGTGGCAGTAGGCCTCGATCACCGTGGCGGCGAGATTGCGGTTCACGGTTGGACGCAGGACTCTGGAGTGCAACTCAACGATGCCTTGTCGTGGTTTCCGTCCGCATCGGCTTTCGTGATTACGGATATCTCGCGCGATGGCATGTTGCAGGGTCCCGATGTGGACGGACTGCGTGCTGCCGCCTTGGCTACCACCATTCCTGTGATCGCTAGCGGTGGCGTGGCTTCACTTGACGATGTTCGGGCATTGGGCGACATTCAAACTTTGGCCGGGGTCATTACTGGCAAGGCCTTGTATGAAGGTCGTTTTAGCGTCGCAGAGGCCATATCGGTGTTGCGTCATGTGAACGGAATGTCATGAAGGTGGCGCGCGTTATTCCTTGTCTAGATGTGACTAATGGTCGCGTTGTGAAGGGAACCAATTTTGTAAATCTGCGCGATGCTGGGGACCCTGTCGAATTAGCTGCGCAGTATGACGCGGAAGGTGCCGATGAATTGGTCTTTTTAGACATCACAGCGTCAAGCGATGGTCGCGCAACCATGGTTGATGTCATTTCGCGAACTGCTGAACAAGTTTTTATTCCCTTCACTGTTGGAGGTGGTATTCGCAGTGTGGAAGATGCGCGACGAATGTTGCGTGCCGGGGCGGACAAAGTGAGTGTCAATACCTCTGCGGTCGAGAACCCGCAGTTGATTACCGAAATCGCCAGTGAGTTTGGTTCACAGTGCGTGGTCTGTGCGGTTGATGCCAAGAGTCGGTCCGATGGTTCTGTGGGCTATGAAGTGTTTTTGCACGGTGGGCGAACACCCACTGGGATTGACGTCGTCGAATGGGTCACGCGCGCTTGCGCTCTGGGAGCGGGTGAAATACTCTTGACCTCGATGGACCGTGATGGCACCAAAGAGGGATTTGATCTTGAGATCACGCGCCGTGTGAGTGATGCCGTGGGAGTTCCTGTTATCGCCTCTGGGGGAGTGGGAACACTCGAACATCTTGTCGACGGCATTGTCATCGGCGGTGCTGATGCAGTTTTGGCGGCTTCTATTTTTCACTTTGGTGAGTTCACTGTGGCTCAAGCGAAACAAAGAATGCTTGATGCGGGAATCATCGTTCGGCCGGCACATTGACTCAGCCTCCATTCGCTCATGAACCGTTCACGGTGATTGATGGGGGACTCTCAACAGCGCTTGAATTGCTGGGGGCCGATGTGTCTGGGTCGTTGTGGACAGCACAGACTGTCATCGATGACCCCGCGCTTTTGGAGCGCGCGCATCGCTCGTTCGTTGAAGCAGGTTCACAGATCATCGCCTCCGCTAGTTACCAATGTGGACAGAGCCAATTTGAATCCTGTGGTCTGACTCCAGGGCAATCTCGTCAAGCGTTACTCGACACAACTTTGATTGCTCGACGTGCTGTGGCTGGGACGAAGACATTGGTCGCTGCATCCATTGGACCATTTGGGGCGTGCTTGGCTGATGGCAGCGAATACACCGGCCGTTATGACATTGAGTGGTGCGACATTGAGGACTATCACCGCAATAAAATGAACATTCTCATTGACTCTGGCGCAGACCTAATTGCCGTGGAAACAATCCCCTTGGCTGATGAAGCCAGGCTCATCGCCGAGATTTTGCAGGAGTGTGGATCTCCGCCCGCATGGTTCAGTTTCGGTTTCGCTGACAGCGCTGTGACTTATGGAGGAGACACAGTGGCAGCAGCGGTGATGAGTGTCGTGGGTTATGACAATCTGATTGGTTTAGGAATCAATTGCACTCACCCCATCTATGTTGAAGGACTTTTGTTGGCCATGGGACAACTTGCCCCCACCACGGCCTTTGTGGTTTATCCCAATCACGGCCGCGCATGGGACGCCGTAGGGCGTTGTTGGACAGGGAGCAGTGAGTCAATTCCTTCAACGGCAGAACTCACGAGATGGGTGCAACTTGGTGCAAAGTTCATCGGCGGTTGTTGTGGTGTGGGACCCGATGAGATCGCCGAATTAGTGCGCCGCTCTCGTCACTTGGACTGATCAACACCTAAGGTTGCCACCTATGACTACCTCGCCTGTTGCCAAGTTCACGCCCAATCCGAAGATGGAATATCGCCGACTCGGTCGCAGTGGGCTGAAGGTCTCGGTCTTATCTTTTGGAAGTTGGGTGACTTTTGATACCCAACTGAATGATGACATGGCACGCGATTGCATGGCGATTGCATGGGATGCCGGATGCAACTTTTTTGATAATGCCGAGGCTTATGCCGGCGGCGAGAGTGAAGCGATCATGGGTCGTGTCATCAAAGATTTAGGTTGGCGTCGCCAAGATTACGTGTTGTCCACCAAGATCTTTTGGGGCATTGAGGGTGGTGTGCCCAATATGGGGAACACCCTGAATCGCAAATATGTACATCACGCTATTGAGGGTTGCTTGGATCGCTTGCAAGTTGATTTCGTGGACTTATTGTTCTGTCACCGCGCCGACCCGAATACGCCGATTGAAGAAACTGTGTGGGCGATGAGCGATCTCATTGATCAAGGAAAAGTTCTCTATTGGGGAACTAGCGAATGGACGGCCGACGAAATTCGCGCGGCCTGGGATATAGCGGATCGTCATCATCTGCATAAGCCGGTTATGGAACAACCGCAATACAACATGCTTGAGCGCAAGCGCGTGGAGGTTGAGTACAAGCGTCTCTATGAGGACATTGGACTCGGAACGACTATTTGGAGTCCCTTAGCTTCAGGGGTTTTGACCGGCAAATATCTTGATGGAGTTCCCGAAGACTCACGGGCGGCGTTACCTGGATACTCATGGCTTGCCGAACGCCTGACTGCCGAAAAAGCACAAAATACTGTCAAAAAACTGATGCCTATTGCTGAGGGGCTTGGATGCACTTTGGCGCAGATGGCTCTTGCCTGGTGCACAAAGAATCCGAATGTGTCGACGGTCATTACTGGGGCCAGCAAAGCCTCACAGGTCGTAGAGAATTTTAAAGCACTTGATGTGATTGAACTTTTGACCCCAGAGGTGATGGGGCAAATTAAGACGGCTCTGCGTTCTTAAGCCACTGCGCTACATGATCGGCCACCCATTGTGTGCGACCCAATAAAAAGTGATCCACGCCGGTGATTGTTTCTTGATGAGAGTTGATCCACTCACCGGTGGTGTGTGCAATTTGTGAAGGCGTGCTGAACTGGTCATGTTCGCCAACGAGTAAAAGTTTTTGCCGAGGATCACCGCTGGCTAAAACTCTCGCGGGAATGGGTAGCGCAGCGAGTGGGGGAGCGACCGCTATCCATCCATTGACTCGCGGTTCGACGACATTGAGTCCGACCACAGAACCAAATGAATAACCGCAGACCCAGACGCCGCGATCGTCCATCTGCGATAGAAAGTCGATTCCTGCGGCTATGTCAAGACGTTCGGCATCGCCGTTATCGTGCTCGCCGAAACTTGCGCCAGCCCCACGAAAATCGAAGCGCAAAGTGTGAAATCCGTGCTTCGGTAAAGTCCGAAAGAGGGCTTCAATCACGGGATTGAGCCGATCCCCGCCATACAACGGGTGGGGATGCGCGAGAACAACCGCACCGCGAATTGGCTGGCTGGAATGCGCTGTCATGACCTCGCCGACCAACTGCACCCCATCAATAGTGGTCAAGGTGATCGAAGAGGGAGGGAATTCGGTTTCGTTTGGCACACTCTTGACGGTACCGTGCCCGTTGTGGCTGAAGGAAAAGATAAAAAGTCAAAACCTGAGACGGAAGTAGCTAAAGACCCCATCGGGTTAGACAAATTAGCTATTCAGATGTTGAATGATCGGTTATTGGTCAAGATTCCAGATAAGGATGCCGAACGACGCAGTATGGGCGGGATTTTGATACCCGCCACCGCTCAGATCTCCAAGCGACTGGTGTGGGCCGAGGTCGTGGCCTTGGGTCAAAACGTGCGCAGTGTCGAAGTCGGGGACCGAGTTCTCTTCGGGCCTGAGGATCGCTACGAGGTCGAGGTCGGAGGCTTGGATTACATCATGCTGCGCGAACGAGACATTCACGCCGTGGCTGCCAGTCGAATTGATGGCCATACTGGGCTGTATCTCTGACAAGGTAGGGGTTATGAATGTGATTGTTCCCACCTCTGAACAGTTAGCCGCTGTGAAGTACAACTCCGATGGTCTCGTTCCTGTCGTGACTCAGGACATCATCAATGGTGATGTCCTGATGATGGCTTGGATGAATGCGGAGAGTTTGTCGATGACATTTGCTGAGGGTCGCATGGTGTATTGGAGCCGCAGTCGTCAAGAGTTGTGGCGTAAAGGCGATACGAGTGGTGATCGACAGTTCGTGCGTGAAGCGTATTACGACTGCGATGGTGACACGCTTTTATTTAAAGTTGAACAAGAAGGAAATGGTGCTTGCCATACCGGTGCGCGCACCTGCTTCTTCTCTAGATTTGGAAACATTGAGTGACTAGTTCTTTAGAAGTACATCCGACGCGCCAAGAGTTTCATTCTTTGGCAGGTCAGTACACGGTGGTGCCAGTCTGGGTTGAAGTTCTTGCAGACTTGGAAACACCAGTTGCTGCTTTTGCCAAATTGGTGGGCGACGAGCCAGGTTTCCTACTTGAGTCGGTGGAGCACGGTGAACGTTGGAGTCGGTTTAGTTTTGTCGGGCGTCATCCGCGTGCGACCTTGGAACTCATTGATGGTGAACTGCGCGTCACGGGCGACATCCCTGCATCGGTACCGCGCGATCAGGGCATGTTGGCAGCAATTGAAGCACTTGTGCTCGAATATCGCAGTCCAGTGATCCCTGATCTGCCGCCTTTGCAAGGTGGAGTGATGGGGTTTCTCGGCTACGACATTGTTCGTGAAGTTGAATCTCTGCCAAATACTCCACATGATGATCGGCACCTACCCGATGGGGTGATGAGCGTTATTGGTTCGTTGGCGGCTTTTGACCACTGGCGACAACGGGTCTATCTCATTGAAAGTGTTCCCGTTGTGGCCCTCAATGCGCAGCCACTCAGTGCCGTCGAACTAGATGTCTTGTATGACGAGGCGGCACAAAGAGCGCTTCGCGCCGTTGAAGATTTAGCCCGTCCCTTGCCATACACCCCAGTGGAGCCTCCTCAACGAGATGATGTTCTCCCTGTGGCCACTAGTTCAATGCCCAATGGGGCGTACCAGCGCGCCGTGGAAGTGGCCAAGGAATACATCAAGGCCGGTGACATTTTTCAAGTTGTTTTATCGCAACGTTATGAACTGCAACTTGATGCTGATCCCTTTGATATGTATCGCGTTTTGCGTCAAGTGAATCCCAGTCCGTACATGTATTTCTTGCGTCATCCAGGGGTCACTATCGTCGGTAGTTCCCCCGAACCGATGGTGCAGTTGCTCGGCGGTCGGGTGATCAGTCGGCCGATCGCGGGAACTCGCAAACGCGGCACCAATGATGAGCATGATCGTCGCTTAGCCGCCGAACTTCGCGAAAACCCAAAGGAAGTGGCTGAACATGTCATGCTCGTTGACCTCGCGCGCAACGATGTCGGTCGTGTCTCATCTTTTGGCACAGTGAAAGTAGATGAACTGATGACTCTTGAAAAATACAGTCATGTGATGCATCTGACATCTCAGGTCAGCGGTGATTTGCTACCTGGGAAAACGGCGATTGATGTTTTGCGTGCCACTCTGCCTGCAGGCACTGTGAGTGGTGCCCCTAAAGTACGGGCCATGGAAATCATTGACGAACTCGAACCTGTCAAGCGTGGCCCCTATGCAGGAGTTGTGGGCTACGTCGATTTCAGTGGCAACCTAGACACGGCGATAGCAATTCGGACGATGTTCATTGGTCCATCGGCAGCATATTTGCAGGCTGGTGCTGGGATTGTGGCCGACAGTGAACCCGATGATGAAGATTTAGAATGTCGCAATAAGGCAGCGGGCTTATTGGCTGCAATACCAGCGGCGCGTCGGATGACGACCCGTCGCCTTGAAGGTGGAACGAAGGCATGACCGTCGCAAAAATTGTCGCCAGTGAGATTGAACGTTTGGTGTTCACGGTCAGTGGATCGGATGCTGGGAAATATTTGCATTCGCAATTGAGCAATGATGTTGTCTCGCTCTTAGTCGGTCAGTCGCGCTATTCATTTGTCCTTGAACCCATGGGTAAAGTCATCGCCTTAGTTCGCGTCACGCGTGTTAGTGAAGAGGTTTTCGTTCTTGATACCGATGCAGTTGAGGCACTGTCGGATCAACTATTGGAACGCCTCAATCGTTTTAAGATTCGCGTCAAAGCCGAGATTGTTGTTTCAACCGAAAAATATCTCTGTATTCGGAGTACCGATGGCTCATCGCTTGAAGTTGAGGGAGGTATCCCTGCGCAATGGGGTAATGGTTCGGCGGTTGACGTACCGTCAGGAACAGTTGACCTGGGTCATCCTGAGGGCACTGAACAAGTACCTGGCGAAGTCCTTGAGGCGTTGCGTATTCATGCTGGCTGGCCGATGATGGGGCGCGAAATTGTCGCCGGAGAAACTTTGCCCGCGGCAACAGGTGTCATCAGCGTTGCTGTGAGTTTCACCAAGGGTTGTTACCCCGGACAAGAATTGGTTGAACGAATGGACAGTAGAGGCTCGACAGCACCAAAGACTTTGCGTCTTTTGCAAGGCGAAAGCACCGTTGGAGCAGTCCCCGGTGGGGCGATCATCGTCGACGGAGTTGAGGTTGGAGTGTTTACATCAGTGGGCGAGGGCGTTGCCTTGGGCTATGTGGCTCGCGCTGTTGATATTGGCGTTCGTGTGGGGTCCGCTAACGACTCGGTGGAGTGACCTCGGTGCGAAGTTGGGCGAGAAGTTCTTCGATATCGGCTCGTCCGCGCAAAACTTGCAAATCGGCGAACTGCTCGAGAGCGAGAAAAAGAAGGGACGAATCCTCGTCGACTCTGCCAGCGACGGTGATCCACTGCGCAGCAGAATCGAAGTACCCCATGGCGCAGACACTGCGCGCGACTTCAACTGCCACACTTGATGACGGGCGTTCAGTAAATAGCGCGGCCCCATACCGTGCGGCCTCTTCAAAGCGCGAAGTGCGGCGTAGCACGCAGAGCAAAGTGCAGGCGCTGAGTTCATGAGTCTGCGCTGTTGGTTCAGGTAACGGACGTTGAAGACCCGAGACAAGTGGTTCAAGTTGCTCAACTGACGCAGCATGCGGGGGCCACCATGGTGCGCGCTGTGTCGAGGTGTTGAGTAAATCTTCGATGATCACTGCAGTGGCCGAGGAGTGACTAGCGCGATATCGGCAATAGGCATCCCACCATGGTGACATCACCTGCTGCCCGTGCAAAAGACTTGGGCGGCCGCTGCGCCAAGCATTGTCTTCAGCTTCAGCAAGAATTTTTTGCTGCAAGATGTGCGCTTGACGACGCTTGTCTGGCGAGGCTGAGGAGAGTTGCGAAAGCGTTTGCAGTTGCAGAAACAGCAGAAGCGCGGCGAATACCACGAGTGGTCGAAGATTGTCCACGAGAACCATCCCCGTCAATGCCAGAACGGTGAGTGGGACACTGAGACGAATCATGAGTTCACGCCCACGCCCTGGAGCGAAGAAGTCA
Organism: uncultured Actinomycetes bacterium; assembly: GCA_937902105.1. Classification (GTDB taxonomy): domain Bacteria; phylum Actinomycetota; class Acidimicrobiia; order Acidimicrobiales; family Ilumatobacteraceae; genus Casp-actino8. The sequence goes on along the minus strand of CALGTP010000761.1, from coordinate 24,080 downwards.
ATGATCTCGCTGGCGATATTGCCTCCATCCAGCGGCAGAACCGGGATCAGATTTAAGACCCCAATGACAGGCCCAGCCCACCAGATAGCGAACGACGAATAGTCGGCGGCGTATTGATCGTGGGCTAAGGGGTTGACTCCCATCGCCAGTAGCACAGCGACACCGGTGAGGATTTGTACAAGAGGTCCAGCCAACGAAATACCGGCTCTCTCCCAGCGCTGAAGGGGGCGCACTGGGGTGAATGATGCATATCCTGCCAAAAACTCTAAGGAAATGGAAGCCTTTGCACCTGTTCGGCGTGCTGCAAAGGCGTGGCCGAGTTCATGCAGGATTGTGAAGAATGCGACCGACCCCGCAAGCCAGGGGCCCATGGGAACGCCGTTGATAATAATGATCAGCAGCATGAACATGGCAAAACCTGGACGAACTTGAATCGGGAAACCGAAGATTCGCATGAATAACGATGTTAGGACTTGCGGGCCCGGGTTCTAGACTCGTCTACCGTGCCTTACGTCTACTCTTTTGATCACAAACACCGCCGTCCTCCGATGCAGATGAAGGATCTGCTGGGAGGAAAGGGGGCCAACCTGGGGGAGATGACCAGTGTTTTGAAACTCCCCGTTCCTCCTGGTTTCACCATCAGCACCGATGCCTGTCGCGACTACATGGTGGGTGGATGGCCCAAGAGCATTGACGTTGAGATGAGGGCGCAAGTCACCAAACTTGAAAAAGCCATGAAGCGTAAACTTGGCGATCCAAGTGATCCGTTATTGGTCAGCGTGCGCTCTGGGGCAAAGTTCTCCATGCCAGGGATGATGGACACCGTCCTGAACTTGGGCTTGAACGACCAAAGCGTGAAAGGTCTTGCCCGCGCCACAGGAAACGAGCGTTTCGCCTATGACTCGTATCGTCGTTTTATTGCGATGTATGGACGTATTGTTTTGGGCGTTGAAGGATCGCATTTCGAGCATCCGCTTGAGGCAGCAAAAGATAAAGCCAAAGTCAAGACTGACTCTGAACTCACTTCCGCCGCACTCAAAGAATTATGTGTTCGTTACTTGGCGGTCGTGAAAAAAGAAACCGGTAAGGCATTCCCGCAAAAGCCCGAGGCGCAATTGCGTGGGGCAGTTGAAGCTGTATTTAAAAGTTGGAATGGGGCGCGCGCTATTGCATATCGCGTGCGTGAAAAGATTGCCCACGATTTGGGGACTGCCGTCAACATACAAGTCATGGTTTTTGGTAACCGTGATGAAAATTCTGGTACTGGGGTGGGCTTCACGCGCAACGCGGCAACTGGTGAAAATGTTCCATACGGCGACTTCCTGGTCAATGCTCAAGGAGAAGATGTCGTTGCCGGAATTCGCAATACCGAAGATCTTGATGCTTTGAAATCTCAGTTCCCGAAGATTCACGCCGAATTGATGGGTGTTTTTCTGCGCCTTGAGGCGCACTACAAAGATATGTGCGACACCGAGTTCACTATTGAACAGGGCAAGTTGTGGATGTTGCAGACACGCGTCGGCAAGCGCACAGGGGCGGCCTCGTTGCGTATGGCTGTGGACATGACCAAGGGGACCAAGGGACCTAAGGGTGTGTGGAAGATCTCTCGTGAAGAAGCCATCACTCGAGTGGCCGCTGAACATCTTGATCAGGTTTTACATCCGCAGTTTGAAGCAGGAGTGAAAAAGGTGATCGCTAAAGGTTTAGCGGCATCACCTGGCGCGGCAGTCGGCAAGGTGTATTTCACCGCTGATGATGCCGTAGACGCATCTGATCGCGGAGAAAAAGTGATTTTGGTGCGAAGCGAAACCAGTCCTGAAGATGTGCACGGGATGATGATCGCTGAAGGTATTCTGACGGCCCGCGGTGGTCTTGTCAGTCATGCCGCTGTTGTCGCACGAGGCTGGGGAACCCCTGCCGTGGTTGGCGCCGAAGCAATCAAAATTGATGGGAAAAAGTTCACTGCGGGGTCGGTCACCGTTGTTGAAGGTGACGTTATTTCCTTGGATGGCACGACAGGTGAAGTCGTCGTTGGATCACTGGCGTTATCGCAAGCCAAACCGCCCAAAGAGTTTGACATTATTTTGCAATGGTGCGATCAGATTCGTAAGGGCAAAATGGCGGTCCGCGCTAACGCCGACACAGGAGAAGAAGCGACTAATGCCCGCAAGTTGGGTGCTCAAGGTATTGGACTGTGTCGTACTGAGCACATGTTCTTGGCTCCCGATCGTTTGCCCGTCGTACGACGCATGATTTTGGCTCAAACCCCTGCCGATGAAGCTAAAGCCCTTGAAGAATTACGCAAGGTACAAAAGAAAGACTTCATTGAGATTTTGAAAGCCATGGATGGTCTGCCGGTGACCGTACGTCTCTTGGATCCACCGCTACACGAGTTCCTGCCCAATGTTCATGAATTGGAGATAGAAAAAGCTACTGCAGTTGCCGGCGCTTGGTCCAGCGAACAAGAGCAATTGCTTAAGGCTGCGCAGGATTGGTCGGAACACAACCCGATGCTGGGTACCCGTGGTGTGCGTCTCGGAGTCATTAAGCCTGGTCTCTATGCAATGCAGGTACAGGCGTTAATGGAAGCTGCCGCTGATCGCGTCGCTAAAGGTGGCAAGCCGATTGTGGAAGTTATGATCCCACTCACGGTGACTCGCGAAGAATTGGCTTTAGCTCGTTCCTGGGTTGTGAAGGGAATCGCTGATGCCACCAAGGGATCGGCGAAAAAACCAAGGGTCTCCATCGGAACCATGATTGAAACTCCGCGGGCGGCATTGCGAGCAGATCAGTTGGCGCAAGAAGCCGACTTTTTTAGCTTTGGAACCAATGACCTCACGCAGATGACATTCGGTTTCAGTCGTGACGATGTTGAAAGTCGGATGATGCCGGCATATTTGGAAAATGGTTTACTCAAGCGCAATCCATTTGAAACTATTGACCCAGACGGAGTGGGTGAACTGGTGGAGATTGCCGCTCAACGTGGCCGAGCGGCTAAGCCAGGTATCAAGTTGGGCGTGTGCGGTGAACACGGTGGCGATCCAGAGTCGATTGACCTGTTCTATCGCGCTGGTCTTGATTATGTCAGTTGCTCCCCATTCAGAGTGCCGATCGCTCGTTTGGCTGTTGCGCAGTCAATCCTTGCGAGCGCCGGCAAGAAATAGACGGAAACTAAATAGTCCTGACTTTTAAGATGAGGACTTGTGATCTATGATTTATTTGCTATGTACTTAATCTCCGAGGTAACGGATAAAAGCAATTTTGTTAATCTCTCCGTTCCGGGCTGGGCTTGGGTGGCGCTGATAGCTTTTATTTCTCTACTGTTGGCATTTGACATTCTGGTTATTCACCGCAAGGCCCATGACGTCGGTCCACGCGAAGCACTTATTGAAAGCGCTGCTTGGATTTCGCTGGGCTTAGCCTTCACCGGAGTTGTCGCTTGGGGCTTTGGCGGTGCGGCAGCGGGTGAATACATCAGTGGTTATTTGATTGAAAAAAGTTTGAGTATTGACAACGTGTTTGTCTGGGCTCTTATTTTGAGTTTTTACAAGATTCCGTTGAAGTATCAGCATCGAGTTCTTTTTTGGGGCATCTTCGGCGCTCTCGCGTTGCGTGCTGTATTCATTTTCGCTGGCGTCGCATTGATTGAAAAGTTCACTTGGGTGCTGTACATTTTCGGAGCCTTCTTGTTGTATACCGCAGTCAAGTTAGTTGTTAAACCTGAGCATGCGAGCAACCCGTCTGAGGGTCGGTTCATGAAGTTGGTGAACCGCGTTGTGCCAAGCACTCCTGAACTTGACGGTCAGAAACTCTTCACCCGTAAAAATGGGGTGCGTCTTGCGACTCCCTTATTCGCGGTTCTGTTATTGATTGAATTCACCGATGTTATTTTTGCGGTGGACTCGGTACCTGCGGTCTTGGCCGTCAGTCGTGAACAGTTCATTGTCTTTTCCTCCAATGCCTTCGCCATTCTCGGGCTACGAGCGTTGTATTTCCTATTAGCCGATGCCCACGCTCGGTTCAGATACCTCAAAGAGGGACTCTCGGTGATCCTGGCTTTTGTCGGGATCAAGATGATCATTCTTGAGTGGTATCACATCCCGACCGTGATTTCCCTTGCCGTGATCATCGTGGTTATGTTCCTTGCTGTCGTTTTGTCGATCAAAGCCGATCGCACTAAATCTGCTCAGCCACCCATGCATTAGCCTGTCCACATGGGTTTTGTGGAAGAAGACATCGAACGGGTGCGGGCTGCCACCTCGATTGTTGAAGTCATCCAGGGATATGTCGCGTTACGCAAAGCAGGTCGCAACTGGGTTGGTCTGTGTCCATTCCACGCGGAAAAAAGTGGTTCATTCAACGTGCGTGAAGAAACATCGCGTTACAAATGTTTCGGTTGTCAAGCTGCCGGGGACGTCTTCACCTTTGTGCAAGAGATTGAACATATTGACTTTCCGGCATCGGTTGAAAAATTAGCTGCGCGTTCGAATATCACCCTCACCTACACCACGGGTGGCGAAGGTCAAGATCGTTCTCGGCGCAAGCAGTTACTCGGCGCCATGGAGTCAGCCGTTGAGTGGTATCACCAACGCTTACTGAAATCGCCTGATGCACGGTCCGCTCGTGAGTATTTGCGCGATAGGGGATTGGCGGGAGATGTTGCTCGCCAGTTCCGTTTGGGTTACGCCCCCGATGAATGGGATGCTTTGAGCAGTTATCTCACGGAGCAAGGTTTCAAGGCCGATGTGCTGAGTGATGTCGGTCTGGCTTTTACGAATAAATCCAACCGTCTTCAAGATTCGTTTCGCGCTCGAATTATGTTCCCGATTTTCAGCGACAACGGAGACGCCGTTGCCTTCGGTGGACGCATTCTTCCCGGAAGCACAGATCCAGCCAAATATAAGAACTCCGCAGAAACCAAAATTTACTTCAAATCGAAAACTCTGTATGGCATGAACTGGGCCAAGAGCGATGTCGTCAAAGATGACCAAGTCATCGTCTGCGAGGGTTATACCGATGTCATCGGCTTTCACCGTTCGGGTGTGCCGCGTGCGGTAGCTACATGTGGGACATCGCTGACCGAAGAGCATGTCAGGATGATGAAGCGTTTCGCCACAAAAGTCGTGCTGGCTTTTGATGCCGATAAGGCTGGACAAGGTGCGGCAGAAAAGTTTTACGCTTGGGAAGAAAAATATCAGGTACGGGTATCTGTGGCGCGCTTTCCTGACGGCAAAGACCCAGGTGATTTAGCCAGTTCGGATCCGCAGGCACTGGCCTTAGCGATCAAAGATGCTGTGCCGTTTCTTCGTTTCAGATTGGACAGAGTCATCGCTGCTCAGCCGCAACGAACTCCTGAAGATCGGGCACGATTGGCATCTCTCGCAATGCAGGTGATCAATGAGCATCCCGATGTCAATGTCCGCAAACTATATGCCGGCGAGGTAGCGACCATTGTTGGTCTTCCCGTGGCCGATTTGGCTCGCCTGGCCGAACGTCGTTCAACTCAACCTGTCATTTCGCCACCCATACCTCGTGCCTCGGGCGACAGTGATAGCGCCGAATTCATAGCCATCGCATTGTTACTGCAGACATGGGATGCCATAGCGCCATGGTTGATTGAAGATCTGTTTTACTCGGAGATTCCACGCCGCGCATTCCTCAATTTGGCTCATGCTGCCGAAGTTGAGCAAGGTTCACTGTTGAATAATGCCTTGGCGAGCGCAGATCCTGAAGTGCGTGAACTTTTAGAACGTGCCGCTGTAGCAGATATAGACATTGATCCGCCATCGGTTGCTCTCAGTCTGATCGCGGTTGGCGTACGTAGAACGTTGAGTCAGCGCACTGGCATCGTTGACCCTGTGGAGATTCTTGAAGATCGCGCGGCGCGCTTAGAACTTGAGAAACTTGACGATCCGAAAACTGGTTTTGTGACCGCTGAGTCATTGCTAAGGTGGCTAGGTATTAGGGGAACTACAACTCGGGGGTAAAGGTGACATTCGACAGTGCGGAAGCTTGCGATGCACCGCTCAATGTGACCTCAGTGCCGGTGCCGGGGATTGACTTGCACGAGTGGATTGGCCTCTTGGCGTACGGTCATCGTCGCGGAGAATTGTCAACTGAAGAAATCGTTGATGTTCTTCATGATGTTGAATTATCACCTGCTGTGATTGACGCCGTGCGTGAGGCCATTGAAGATTTTGGCATTGTGGTTGATCAGTCATTTGATCTTGATGACAGCGGCGAATTGCGTCGGCCACAACTGCAAGGCTCGCTCATAAGTTCAGGCAAAGGAGCCGGTCGTGGTACCCGTTCCGCATCACATCAAGAAGGAGACTCAGGAAGTCAGGATGCTGTCCGCTTGTATTTACAAGAGATCAGTCGCATTGCATTATTGACCGCCGAACAGGAGAAATTTCTTGGTCGTCGTATGACCGATGGTGTTACTGCGCAGGCTGAATTGCTGGCTTTAGGCGATGATGTTTCCGTTTTGGATCGGCGTCGGCTGAAGCGCCTGATTGATAACGGACGAAAAGCGCGCGAAGAAATGACACAGGCCAATCTACGTTTAGTCGTCAGTATCGCCAAGCGCTACGCACGGTCATCAATGCCTTTGGCGGATGCGATTCAAAGCGGAAACATTGGTCTGATCCGCGCTGTTGAGAAGTATGACTACACCCGTGGTTTCAAATTCTCCACCTATGCAACATGGTGGATTAAACAGTCCATAGCTCGCGCAGTAGCTGAAGAGACACGCAATATTCGTATCCCAGCGCATGCAATGGAGAGCATCAATCGTGCATTGCGAGTGCAACGAGAGTTATCGCAGAAGCTTCAGCGCGAACCCTCATTGTTGGAGATTGCCCAAGTGCTCGGAGAATCTCCGAGAAAGGTGGCCGAGTATTTCAGTCTTGCCGCCGATACCAAAAGTCTTGATCAACCAACGCGGAGTGAAGGGGATGCGACCTACGCCGACAATTTGGCGTCGACAGACAGTGTCGATCCAAGTGATGGCTTGCAATATGAAGATCTACGCGAGGCCCTGCAACTGGTACTGAATGATCTCCCAGAGCGTGAGAAAGAAGTCATGAGGATGCGGTTTGGGCTAGGTGGCGGGGAAAACGCCACTCTTGAGGAAGTGGGGCAGGCCTTTAACATCACCCGCGAGCGTGTCCGCCAGATTGAAGTCCGCACTTTGTTTCGTTTGCGGCATGTGACTGCGAGTGCGACGTTGAGAGACTTTGTCGACTAGCCCCTACTGACCTATAGACGGCTTCTTCAGGGGTATCCTGACATCGTTATGTCGCAACGGGAAGAACGCTCTTATATCGTCAGAACCTTCGGGTGTCAGATGAATGACCATGATTCGGAGCGAATTTCCGGTCTTTTGGAGACTGACGGCCTAGTACCTGTGCAGGACGAAGACGATGCGGACATCGTTGTCCTGAATACATGTTGTATTCGTGAAAACGCGGATAATAAGTTGTACGGCAATCTCGGGATGTTGAAGCGCTGGAAAGACGCTCGTGAAGGTCGTCAGATTGTGGTGTCTGGTTGCTTGGCGCAAAAGGATCGCGACATAGTGCGTGACCGTGCCCCATGGGTTGATGTCGTGATGGGGACCCACAATGTCCATCGCGCCGCAGAACTCGTTGAGCAGGCGCGCACCTCAGGTCCAGTGACAGAGATTCTTCAAGAAGCAGTTCTCGATGACCATGCCATGTTCCCTTCGGCTCTTCCCGCCAAAAGGGTAAATTCCTACGACGCATGGGTCACTATTCAAATTGGTTGTGATAACTCCTGTGCTTTTTGCATCGTTCCCACCGTACGCGGAGCGGAAATCAGTCGCCCATACGAGGACATTGTCAGCGAAGTTCGACTCTTGGTCTCCCAAGGTGTCACAGAGGTAACACTGTTAGGTCAAAATGTGAATAGCTACGGACGTGATCTGCAGTTGGATAGGCGCCGATCTGGGGAATCTGTTTCCGCTGCGCCGCGATTTAGTGAACTGTTGCGCGAGGTTGGCAATATTCAAGGTCTTCGTCGCGTGCGATTTGTTAGTCCGCATCCCAAAGACATGCGACCAGAAACTTTCGCCACGATGGCAGAGGTTTCAGCGGTCTGCGAGCATCTCCATTACCCATTGCAATCAGGGAGCGATCGCATATTGGCGATGATGCACCGTGGTTACTCAGCGCGGCGTTATCTCGAAAAAATTGTTGAAGGTAGGGGACTGATTGCTGATCTAGCGATTAGCACGGACATCATTGTCGGCTTTCCTGGTGAAACAGAGGCAGATTTTCAACAGACTCTTGAGGTGTCGGCAGCAGCCGAATATGACTACGCCTATACCTACATGTTTTCTCCGCGTGAGGGCACTGAGGCAGCACGCATGACAGATCTTTTTGTAGATCCAGCCGTCGTAGCTGATCGTTTTGCTCGCCTGCGAGTAGTCGTTGAACATTCGGCCGTGCTCAAGCACGAAGCACGCATTGGACGAATTGAAGATGTTTTGATTGAAGGACCTTCACGGCGTAACCCTGTGGTCTATCAGGCTCGTACTCGCCAGAATAAAGTGGTGCACTTCACTCCCACAGAACCAATCCGCACGGGAAGTTACGGTTTGGTGGAAATCACCAGTGCCGCACCGCACCACTTGCGTGGAGTGTTGCGAGAAGTAACTGCGGATCCTGCGCATAAAGTACGCATTCCAGTCGCTTCGCTGTGAGTATTCGATGACGTTTCGTTCATTGGTCATATTGGGCCCCACGGCCAGTGGAAAATCATCGTTGGCAATGGCCTTGGCGACATCTGTTGCTGGTCGTGATTTGGGTATTGAACTGCTGTCGATTGACGCCATGCAGGTGTATCGCGGTATGGATATCGGAACTGCTAAGCCGACCGTCAGCGAACAAGCTTTGGTGCGACATCACCTCATTGACTTGGTGGATGCCACGCAAGCATTTACGGTGGCACAATTTCAAATCGCGTATCAACATGCGGTTGACGACATCACGAGCCGTGGTGGAAGGGCACTGCTAGTCGGTGGAACTGGACTGTATGTGCGCGCTGTGGTTGACGGACTGACCTTGCCTGGTCAGTGGCCCGAGGTTCGGGCGCGACTTGATGATGAGTTGGTCGCTCTTGGATCTCAAACCTTGCATCAACGTCTCTGCCAACTTGATCCCACGGCGGGGAGCAAGATGGAGCCGAGTAATTCGCGGAGAATCATTCGGGCCCTAGAAGTGTGTGAGGGGAGTGGACGCCCTTTCTCTTCGTTTGGTCCCGGCGTGGATACTTATCCTGCGAGCGAGGTCCAACAAGTGGCTTTGCGGTGGCCCCGCGATGTTTTAGCGAGACGTATTGAAGAGCGCGTCCGAGTGATGATTGAGCGGGGACTGCAAGCCGAAGTAGAGAATCTTTTAACTCAAGGTCTGTCTCCAACGGCCCTGCAGGCTCTGGGCTATAAGGAGATGATTGAACATATTGAGGGGCGCATGTCACTCGAAGAAGTCATAGCCACCATCGTCGTGAAAACTCGCCAGTTCGCAGTTCGTCAAGAGCGCTGGTTCCGTCGGGATCCACGAATCAACTGGTTCGACATCGAAAGTGACCCAGTGACCGAAGTGGCACCCCAACTCATTGGGCTTTTGGCGTAACCTGAGATTCATCGCTATGGATATCAGACTGACAAAACACCATGGGCTTGGCAACGATTTCCTCGTCGTGGATCTCGCTCAGGGAAATCCGCAAGTTGAATGGGCCGAACTCGCGCGTCGATGGTGTGATCGGCGTTTCGGTGTGGGTGCTGATGGACTTTTGCTTTTGGATATTCAAGGTCCTCAACATCTGAGCATGGTGCTCTTCAATGCTGATGGAAGTCGCGCTGAAATGAGTGGCAACGGCATTCGCTGTCTAGTCCAAGCGGCACATCGCCAAGCGAATACTTCAAGTTCTTTGGCGACGACCTACACGGTGGAAACCGACGCTGGGCAGCGGATCGTACGCGTTGAAGGTGGAGATGAGGGTGAGACTTTGCAGATCAGTGTTGATATGGGTCAGATCACTGATCTAGATGAACCGCAGAATTGGTCTGATCTGCAATGCAACCCAGATCGTCCAGTGCGCCACCTCTCATTAGGTAATCCTCACGCAGTCGTGGGCGTTGATGATCTCGACGATGTGGATTTGCAAAAACTCGGTGCTCTTGTGCCCCAAGTGAATTTAGAAATTATTGCAGCCGGACCAGAAATTGATGCCATCACGATGCGCGTCCATGAACGAGGCGCGGGAATCACCTTGGCCTGTGGCACAGGGGCCTGCGCTGCCGCCGAGGCAGCCCTTGCTTGGGGCCTGGTACCAGCGTCAACCCCAGAGGTCATTGTGCATATGGCTGGTGGTGATGCGCGAGTCCGTATTGATCTGGTCTCACGGACTGCCACCTTGATTGGCCCCAGTGTTTTCATTGCTTCACTATCGGTGCATGTGTGACCAACTCAAGTCCTAATTCGCCGTACAACCAAGCCCTCGGTCAAACCCTCATCGAGCGCAGTATTCGAGAACGCATTGTTCTTGTTGGCGTTACTTTGCATGGTCACAGCGAAGAAGAAACTGAATCAAGTCTTGACGAGTTAAGCCTGTTGATCAACACCGCTGGCGCTGATGAAGCGGGCCGTCTCACACAAAAGCGCGATACTCCAGATCACACGTGGTTCGTCGGCAAAGGTAAAGCCGAAGAATTACGTGATTTATGTTTGGCGGTTGACGCTGACACAGTCGTCTTCGACAATGAGCTATCTCCCGGCCAGCAGTACAACTTAGAAAAAATGTTGGGACGCACAGCAATTGATAGAACTGCTGTCATTCTTGACATCTTCGCCCAAAATGCACACACCCTTGAAGGTAAAGCTCAAGTAGAGCTCGCTCTTTTACGTTACCGCCTGCCGCGTTTGCGTCGCGGTGCCGAAGCCAACATGTCGCAACAAAGAGGCGGCGTGGGATCGCGTTTTGGTAGTGGTGAAACAAAACTTGAAGTTGATCGCCGACGCATCAAAAATCGGATTTCTCGTCTTGAACATGAACTTGTTGACTTAGGTCATACACGCGATCTGCAACGTAAAGGTCGGGCGCGTAGTGGACTTGCCAATGTGGTGATTGTCGGTTACACCAATGCCGGCAAGTCAACACTATTGAATCGCCTGACTAACGCCGGTGTGCTCGTTGAAGATCGACTCTTCGCCACTCTTGATCCGACGACACGACGCTTATCTTTTCCTGGTGGTGAACCAGTGCTAGTGACCGACACCGTGGGATTCGTACGTCGTCTTCCGCACGGTCTCGTGGAATCTTTTAAGAGCACCCTCGAAGTCGCTACGCGCGCGGATTATTTGGTGCATGTGGTGGATGGATCGGGATCTGATCCCGAGGGTCAGATTGATGCGGTGCGGACTGTTCTGCGCGAGATTAAGGCTGATCAAGTGCCCGAGTTTTTAGTCTTCAACAAAAGCGACTTAGACCCGGTCGGGGTGAGCGATGTTGTCTCTTGGCATCCGGGTTCGGTGGCCCTGAGTGCCCAGACGGGCGAGGGTATTGAACTGTTTTTACGCACGCTGTCGGATCGACTCCGCTCAGTCAGCAAGGTGATCGAACTATTTTTCCCCTATGACCGCGGTGATGCTTTGGCTGCAGTGCACCGTGAAGGAGAAGTTGTTTCCACTACGCATGAAACTGACGGAGTTCGGGTGCGAGCCCGTTTGGCCGACGCCTCAAGTGGGCGCTTAAGTGAATTTATTGTTCTTGAAGGCGCTCAACCACCGCTCGCATGAGACAAAATGAAGGCAGTATGAACGCACCTGATCGCCCTGCTGGTTTTGAACCACCTCCGTATCCCTATGAGCGCTTGGACTCGTTCAAACCCCTAGCAACAGCTTTTCCTGGGGGATTGATTGATCTCTCCATCGGCACGCCGTGTGATCCGCCACCAGCATGTGTACTTGAGGCCTTGGCAGTGAGCAATAGCGAACGCGGTTATCCAGCGTCAATCGGCTCGCAAGCCCTACGAGAGGCATTCGCCAGTTGGATGGATCGCCGTTTTGCGGTCACCATCAAACCAAGTGATATTGCGGCCTGTATTGGGACCAAAGAGTTCGTTGGCACATTGCCACAATGGATGAAGTTGAGGACGCCCTGGCTGGATACGGTCCTGTATCCAGCAGTTTCTTACCCAACCTATGAAATGGGAGCCACTTTGGCGGGCTGTCGGGCTGTCAGTGTCCCGACAAATGAAAATGGCGGAATTGATCTGTCGGCAATTAGTCCCGATGACGCGAAGCGTGCTCTTTTGTTATGGGTCAATAGCCCGTCTAATCCAACTGGCGCTGTCGATGATGTGGGTGCGGCCGCACAGTGGGGCCGGGAACATCAAGTTCCTGTTTTTAGCGATGAGTGTTATGCCGAATTTATTTGGGCGCAAGAAAACGGGAAGGCCCGCACTCAATCGATTTTGCAACATGGTTCACAGGGAGTGATCGCTGTACATTCTTTGTCCAAGCGCTCAAACTTGGCAGGTCTACGGGTTGGCGCATACGCCGGTGACAGTGAACTCGTGCACTATTTGTCTGAGGTGCGCAAACATGTCGGGATGATGGTTCCAGGACCTGCGCAAGCTGCCGGTGTTGCAGCGTTAGATGATGACCAGCACGTTCTTCTACAACGCGATCGTTATCGCCATCGCCTTGAGCGGATGGCCGATATTTTGTCGAAGTGGTCGGGTGTTGAAGTGCCCTTACCTGCGGGTGGCTTTTACCTGTGGTTCCATGTTGGAGATGCTTGGGGTTACACCGAAAAATTAGTGCGTGCGGCAGGAGCATTGGTGAGCCCGGGAGATTTGTACGGGGTGCAAGGAAGCGGGTTCATTCGCGTTGCTGTCGTGCAAAGTGACGACGCTATTGAACAGGTAGCACAACGACTCGGCGTTGCCTAGCGAGATCTGCTGCGATTTTACAATCGTCGTAAAACGGTAACCACTTTGCCGAAAACATGTACCTCATCGGCGGGGAAATGCATCGGTTCAAGGCGCGGGTTAGCTGGTAGTAAAATAATTTCGCGACCCTTGCGAGTGAATGTTTTGACGGTTGCTTCGTCGCCTGGAATGCCAGCCACAACAATGTCGCCATTATTCGCCGTGACTTGTTGGCGGGCCACGATGTAATCACCGTCGAGAATTCCAGCGTCAATCATCGAGTCACCGCGCACTCGCAACATAAAGAGATCACCATCGCCAGTGAAGTCAGCGGGCAGAGGTAGTAGTTCTTCAACATTTTGTTGAGCAAGAACATCAGTTCCGGCGGCGACATCACCGATCAGTGGTACATGGTTGACCTTGCTACGCGAAATGATTGCTCCACTATTGCGATCCCAGTTGACTTTGATGGCCCGCGGCAGGTTGGGATCTCGTTCCAGATAACCCAAGCGTTGCAAGGTGCTGAGGTGATTATGAACTGTCGACGGGGAGTTGAGACCGACTGTTTCGCCAATTTCTCGGACGGAGGGGGGAAAGCCACGCTCCTCCATGCTGGTCTCAATGCATTCAAGGATGCTGCGCTGACGAAGGGTGAGGGTGAGTTCGCTCATGCGTGCATCGTACGGGTGTTCGCCCCAGGAGTCAAACACCTGTTCGTATTTTCTACAAAATCGCTGGTCAGAGATGAATCTTTAAACGAAGGTTGACACCGAACAGGCGTTCGCATAACCTGCCCAACAGTACGAACAGGCGTTCGGTTCAGGGATTGACAATTCCTGCCATACCCCTGCGGCAATCTCAGATCACAAGTTTTCAACCCATTAAACAGATTCGAAAGGTACATCATGGCCCTCGCACTTGATCCTCGTTACATCATTGAAATCCGCCCTAATAGGGGCTCGGCGATGCAGTTTTCTTCGGCGCCAACTGGCAATGTGTCGCACGACGTCTATCTTCGTCGGCGAGTTGTTGCAGGTCTGGCCGTCCTAGCAGTTGTGGTTGCCGTCTGCCTCGGCATCCGCACTTTGGCGAGCCGTGGGGATGGGACTGCCTCTCTCCCCGCGGTGACGCCCCAATCGCTGAGCATTGACAACGCGGCAATAGATCCAGTGTCTCTTGATCTATCGCTGGCCTATGTTCAAGGGACTGATTTTTACATCGTGCAACAAGGTGACACCTTGTGGTCCATCGCCTCGTCGCTGACAGACGGCAATTTGCGAAACTATGTCGACGAGCTTGTGGACCTCAATGGCGGGGCTTCTGTGGATATTGGCCAACGCCTTGTGTTGCCCACCAAATAGCACGCCGATACTCGGCTGATTGGCGGAAAAAGTCTAGTTTTATTGAGACTTTTACACTACGCTGTGGACATGCGTTGCGTTGTTTGTCGCCATGAAGACACCAAAGTGGTGGACTCTCGAACTGCCGAATATGGCGGGGCGATTAGGCGTCGTCGAGAATGCCCGCAGTGCATGCATCGGTTTACAACTTTTGAGCGGATGGACGAAGTTCCCTTGATGATTACTAAGACCAGGGGCACGCGCGAGTCCTTTGATCGTGGCAAACTCATTTCTGGGGTGATGGCTGCGGCCAAGGGTCGACCCATTGATGATGACGCGGTGAACGCTCTTGCAGACTCGGTTGAAGAAGAATTGCGGCTTGGTGGCGGTGGCGATGTGCCAAGTACCCGAGTGGGACTTGCGGTCCTCGAACGTTTACGTGAACTTGACGAAGTTGCCTATATGCGTTTCGCAAGCGTCTATAAGAACTTCGATGGGGCGCAAGACTTTCAGCGAGAAGCTGCTCTGCTCGATAAGTCGCCCGTCAGTTGATATACCTCGCCGGGATCTAGAGTTCCTCTATGAGTGAAACGCGACTTGCTTTTCGAACATGTCCGTTATGTGAGGCGGGTTGTGGCTTAGAGATCGCAGTCCAAACTTCGCCCTTGCAAGTCATCAACAAGACCGAAAGCATCGGTCGTATCCGCGGTGATATGGATGACGTTTTTTCGCACGGGTTTATCTGTCCAAAAGGTTCAACGCTCAAGCAACTTCATGAAGATCCAGATCGTTTACGCAAACCGTTGATTAAGCGCAATGGTGTCCACGTTGAAGTTGAGTGGGATGAAGCCTGGGCTGAAGTGGCTGGGCGACTACAAGATCTCATCGAACGACATGGTCGTGATGCTGTCGCCGTCTATCTCGGAAACCCCAATGCCCACAGTCTGTCGGCCATGCTGTACAACCGAACTCTGCTTCAGGGCCTGGGCACTCACAACCGTTTTAGTGCCTCGACGGTTGATCAACTTCCTAAACAAGTCGCCGCTGGTTACATGTTTGGCACTGGCGTCCACGTTGCAGTGCCTGACTTGGATCGCACAGATTTCCTGATGATTTTGGGTGCTAATCCGTACGCTTCAAACGGCAGTGTGTGCACGGCACCAGATTTCCCTGGACGCATTGAAGCGATTAGGGCTCGTGGCGGAACGGTCGTTGTGGTTGACCCCCGGTTTACTCGTACGGCTCAAGAGGCTGATACATGGTTGGCAATTCGACCAGCGAGCGATGCCCTATTTCTGATGGCCGTGGTCAATGTTTTGTTTGCCGAGAACTTAGTGAAGATTCAAGATCGCATAGCCGTCTTACTGAATGGGCTTGAGGATATTCGTCGAGTGTGTCAGCGTTTTACACCTGAGGCAGTGAGCGATGCAACGGGTCTTGATGCTGAAGTGACTCGTCAAGTGGCGCGCGATATGAGCGCAGCCTCAAGTGCCGCGGTGTACGGACGCATCGGTACAACGACAACCGAATTTGGGACAACCGCAAGTTGGCTCGTGGATGTCGTCAATACCCTGACAGGCAATTTGGACAGCGTCGGCGGAGCAATGTTTGCCAAGCCAGTACTCGGTGGACCCACCACGCGCGGAACCTCTGGTAAGGGTTCAGGTTTTCGTATCGGACGGGGTGGGGGGAAGACCAAAGTCAACGGATACCCCGAAGTCATGGGCGAATATCCAGCCGCCGCTTTAGCTGAAGAGATCACTCACACCGGTGAATCTGGAATTAAAGCTTTGATTACCGTCGCCGGTAATCCAGTTTTGTCAACTCCTCATTCGCGTCAGTTGTCAAGTGCCCTTGAGCAACTTGAATTGATGATCAGTGTTGATATTTATCTCAATGAAACGACGCGCCATGCCGACATCATTCTTCCTTCGCCTTCGCAATTACAGCGTGATCATTACGATGTGTTGCTTTTGCAATTTGCGATTCGCAATGTAGCGAACTACAGCCCAGCGGTTTTACCTCTCGATGATGGACAGCCTGATGAGTGGGAGATACTTGCGAAGTTGGGATTGATAGCTCAAGGTTTCGGGCCTGATGTTGATCCTGCTCAGGCTGACGATCTCGCTATTGATGGATTAGTTCGTCACAGTGTCGGCGATCCATCATCTCCGATTCATGGACGTGATACCGATGAGATTATTGAATTACTCAATAAAGACGGGCGATTTGGGCCAGCAAGAATGTTGGACATGATGTTGCAAACCGGTCCCTATGGGGCTGGCTTTGGATCAAATCCCGATGGAGCAAGTATTGAGATGTTGTTGTCGCATCCTCACGGAGTTGACTTCGGCGCACTTGAACCGCGTTTACCTGACGCTTTGCGCACACGCAGTGGAATGATCGAGTTGGCTCCGCCAGAATTACTGGCCGATGTGGATCGCTTGCATGCGGCAATCGCAGAGTTGTCACAACGTGGTTTGGTTTTGATCGGTCGCCGTCATCTCAAGTCAAATAATTCATGGATGCACAACATTGATGTGTTGACAAAGGGCAGTATGCGTTGTTCGTTATTGATGCATCCTGATGATGCTGCGCATTTAGGTTTGATCGATGGCGCGCGGGCGATGGTGAGTTCGCGCGTTGGATCGCTTGAAGTGGACGTTGAATTAACTGATGACATCCGTTCTGGTGTGGTGAGTTTGCCTCATGGTTGGGGTCACGATCACCCGGGCACAAAGATGAATGTGGCTGCCGCACGGGCTGGTGTGAATTCGAACATTTTGTCGGATCATCTCGCCATGGATCCGCTGTCTGGAACTTCGGTTTTGAATGGGATTCCAGTGACAATTGCGGCGATTCGGGGCTAAATCGCCCAAAACCAGTTTCCACAGGGTTTTCCACAGGGTTTTCCCCTAAACAAAGTAGTAATTCACATGTTTATCCACTTCCTCCCCACAGGGTGACTGGTTTATTGTTTGCTCCACGAAGGGAGTGACGTTGTGTCTCGGATAGTGAATCGCATAAAAAAAAGTCGTTGAAAAGCAACAATAAATATGCGGAGCAATTAGGGCCTCACAGTTCCCGGACCTGCGATACAGCGTCACACCTTCAATATTTTGTGTAGTTTTTCTCAACCCTATTTGTGTGACGTACGCCATATTGAATTCATCAAAATGGTCTTTTTTGTGTCTCTGAGCAGGTGTTTCTTGAGGGTCGTTGACAAGGGTGTACTTACACTGATGTAATATCACTACTGCTTGTGGCGACATTGGTGGCGGGGGATGGGATACACCACATCTTGTGTTTGATGTGTCAAGATCTAGAACCTTCAAGCATTCAAGTTGTAAACTTTAACCTCTACACATTTTCAGAAAAGGAATCAAAATGTCACTTGCTCCGGATCGTCTCGCTATCGGAATCCGCCGTCACTACACCACTGCTGGGGTGCATCCCTACGACCAAGTGGCCTGGGAAAATCGCGATGCGCGTATTTCCAACTGGAAGGACGGTTCCGTTGCTTTTGAACAACTCGGTGTGGAGTTCCCCGTTGACTGGTCGCTGAACGCCACCAACATCGTGTCTCAGAAATACTTCCGTGGCACACCAGGAACTGAAGAACGCGAATCTTCGTTGCGTCAGGTTATTGACAGAGTTGCTGACACAATCACTACTTGGGGTATCGAGGGAGGTTATTTCGTCGATCAAGCCGAGGCAGAAAACTTCAGTGATGAATTGAAGTTTATTCTCGTCACGCAACGCGCCGCATTCAACAGTCCAGTGTGGTTCAACATCGGTGTTAAGGGTGTGCCACAGCAAGCTAGTGCTTGTTTCATCTTGGCGGTTGAAGACAAGATGGATGCCATCCTTAACTGGTATCGCGAAGAAGGAACCATCTTTAAAGGCGGATCTGGTTCGGGCATCAACCTCTCAAAGATTCGATCCAGCGTTGAACTTTTGCAGGGTGGTGGAACTGCTTCTGGTCCCGTCAGTTTTATGCGTGGTGCCGACTCCTCTGCCGGAACGATTAAGTCTGGTGGCAAGACTCGTCGGGCGGCCAAAATGGTCATCCTTAACGTTGATCACCCAGACATTGAAGAGTTCATTTGGTGCAAAGCCAAAGAAGAAAAGAAGGCTCGCGTTTTGCGTGACGCTGGATTCGATATGGATCTTGATGGCGCGGATTCATTCAGCGTGCAATATCAGAACGCCAACAACTCGGTGCGTATCACCGACGATTTCATGAACGCAGTTGTTGAAGGTAAAGAGTGGTCCTTCAGAGCGGTCAAGACAGGCGAACCAGTGCGCACCGTGCAGGCTCGTGACTTGTGGCGTCAAATAGCGGAAGCCTCGTGGGATTGTGCCGATCCTGGTTTGCAGTTCGACACCACAATCAACAAATGGCACACCTCTCATGCATCCGGCCGGATCAACGGATCCAATCCATGCAGCGAATACATGCACATTGATAACTCAGCATGCAACTTGGCTTCAATCAACTTATTGAAGTACCTCGATGATCAAGATATTTTTGATGTTGAGGCCTATAAGCACACCATTGAAACAATGTTCACCGCTCAAGAAATCTTGGTTGGCCGGGCTGACTATCCAACGGAGATGATCGGTGAGAATAGTCGCAAGTTCCGCCAGTTAGGTCTTGGATACGCCAACCTTGGAGCGTTGTTGATGGCTCTTGGTCTGGCTTATGATTCTGTTGAAGGTCGTGCGTGGGCTGCTTCTTTGACCAGTTTGATGACTGGTCATGCGTACGCCACGAGCGCTCGTACAGCAAGCCGCATGGGGCCACACGCCGGCTTCGCGGAGAATGAGCGCTACATGCTCAACGTGTTGCGGATGCATCGTGACGCTGACCAAGAAATTGACAACATTGAGATCGTGCAACCCGATCTAGTAGCTGCTGCTTCGCAGTCATGGGAATCTGCAGTCCGCGATGGCGAAGAGTACGGCGTGCGAAATGCTCAGGCCACAGTTTTGGCACCGACTGGAACAATCGGTCTGATGATGGACTGCGATACAACGGGTATTGAACCAGACCTGGGTCTTGTCAAGTTCAAGAAGTTGGTGGGTGGCGGCAACATGGTCATCGTCAATCAGACGGTGCCCCGAGCCTTGACGAACCTCGGATATGAGGGTCCTGTTGTGGATCGGATCATTGCTTATATCGATACCAATAAGAGCATCGTTGATTCGCCTGATTTGAAAACTGAGCATCTGCCAGTTTTCGCTTGCTCAATGGGCGACAATACGATTCATTACGAAGGCCACGTGCGCATGATGGGCGCTGTGCAACCGTTCTTGTCGGGAGCGATCTCGAAGACTGTGAACATGCCAGAAGAGGCCACGGTTGAAGAGATCGAGGCACTGCACATGTTGTCCTGGAAACTGGGCATCAAGGCTGTGGCTATCTATCGCGATAACTGCAAAGTCGGTCAGCCTTTGTCAACCGCTAAGAAAGATGATGTCAAGGTCGATGCCCCCGAGGCGGCGGCAACCGCCGTTGTGGAAAAGATCGTTGAGCGAGTCATCTCCAAGCCGGTGCGTCAGAAGTTGCCACGCAGTCGCCGCGGTCGCACATTCGAATTCCGTGTCGCTGACTGTAAGGGCTTCGCCACCATCGGTGAATACGAAGATGGTCGTCCAGGTGAAGTCTTCTTGACGGTTTCGAAGCAGGGCTCAACATTGTCGGGCATCATGGATGCCTTCGCCAAGAGCATCAGTTACGGCTTGCAGTACGGCGTGCCAATGCGTGCCTTTGTTGAAGCTTTCGTCAACATGCGCTTTGAACCAGCCGGCATGACTGACGATCCAGACATCCGTTTCGCCGCTTCAATCATGGACTATTTGTTCCGTCGTTTGGCCTTGGAGTATTTGACCTACGACGAGCGCGAAGAAATGGGCATCTTCTCTGTGGACGAGCGTCTGCAACCGACCTTGCCTGGTGTTGAAGAAACTTCATATCAGTCCTCAAATGGTGCCGATGTGGCCACTGATCCTAAGAGCATTCCATCGGTCGAAGAATTGGTCACACAGTTGTCGATGGGTATTGCACCTGTAGCGCCCGTGAGTGATCATTCGGCAGAGATTGCTCGCAAGGCGCTCAAGCACAGCGATGCACCGATGTGCATGCAGTGTGGTGTGCAGATGAACCGTGCCGGTTCATGTCACGCCTGCCCATCGTGTGGGAGTACCAGCGGCTGTAGCTGAAAAGTAAGTGAGGCTCAATAAATCTCGGTGTCGTTAGTGGAGAATTCTCTGCTATCGACACCGAGTTTTTTATATGGCTTGTTTACCCTCAATAAGTCCGTGGGCGTACGCCTCAATCCCTCGTGCCCTGTCAAAGAGATGATGAGGTAACGTCGCAATCTTGGCTGTTATGTCATTCGGAGCGAAGAGCCGTACTTTACCGAGATGGATATTTTGCCACCGATTAATTTCGCGTTGAGTGTTGCGCTCAACGATGTTGTTGAATGGTCCAAACATGGCGCCTGCCAGTGGGGCGATAACGATCAAAAGATCAGCGGGGGCTGCCAGATCGACGCTGACCCCTGAACGCACACCACCATCGATATACAAACGTCCATTGACGGACTGTGGAGCGAATAAGCCAGGTACTGCTGACGAAGCCGCGACCATCGTCGCTAGAGGAATCAATGCGCCGTCTAGTTCGGTGCGCTTTAAACCGCGCACAGCACAGGCCACAACATGGACGTTGGGACGCATTGCATCTCCGAAAACCTGATGTGTTGACTGAGTAAGAACTCCAGCGCGCAAATTTAGAAAACGCGGCATCTTGACGTCTTTGAGGCTGGAAAAGGTAACGCCGAGAGCAGTGGCCGCCGCCGCCCACGAGCCTGCCGAGGTACCAAGCATTGGGGCCGTTGAAAGATCAATGCCTTGTTGGCGCAGTCCTTCAATGACTCCCATGGCATATCCGATACCGAATAACCCGCCGCCACCGAAGGCGCCAGCGAGTGGAACATTGGCTTTTTCGGTCATGGTCAATGTCTACCAGTCAGTTGGTTTGTAATCCTTGAGGAACTGCCCCCAAATGTGTGAGCCATGATTCGCTCCATCAATGATCGGATCAACAATCCGAGCAGCTCCATCAACGATATCGAGTGGCGGATGGAAATGATGTTCGGATCGCTTGCGATCGGCGAGATGCGCTGGATCTTCGTCATTGATCCAGCCAGTATCAACGCTGTTCATATGAATGCCATCGGCGTGATAATCGGCAGCCGATGTGCGCGTCATCATGTTCAGCGCGGCCTTAGCCATGTTGGTGTGGGGGTGACGAGTGGTTTTTAGTTTGCGGTAAAACTGACCTTCAACCGCTGACACATTGACGATGTGTTTATCACGGTTCTCAGTGCGCAACATCAATGGCTTCAATCGAGCGTTGAGAACAAATGGTGCAACGGCATTCACGAGTTGTGTTTCAAGTAACTCAACTGATGACACCTCCGCGAGTGTGAGTCGCCATGAATTGCGATCGCGCAAGTCGATTTGCTGTAAGTCTTGATCGAGTTGACCTTCTGGAAATAGATGTGACGGTAAGTCACGATCTTCGGCGATGAGTTCTGCCTGTGATAATTCGGCCGAACGAGTAATTCCTGGGGCTGTTATGGGAGCGAGGCCAGCAAGTTCCAGCGCGCCATTTTCGGTCGAGGGCAACATGTTGTAACCCCGCAAACCTTCGTAAGCGCCCACGAGTTCGCGCACATGTGGTGCCATATCGGCAATCGATGCATTTTCTAGTTCCATCATGTGGCGATAAAACTCGGGTGGGCGGCGCACCGTTTGACAGGCATTGTTAACGATGTAGTCGAGACGATCGTATGTGGTCATCACATGCTGACAAAAGGCTTCAACACTTGGTGTGTGGCGTAAGTCGAGCCCATAGATCTCCAGGCGATGACCCCACTCGGCGAAGTCGGCTTCGGCTGCATAACGCATTGCCGAATCGCGGGGAAAACGAGTGGTGACAATCAGGTGCGCGCCAGCGCGCAATAACTTGATGCCAGCCTGGTAACCAATTTTGACTCGGCCTCCAGTGAGTAATGCAACACGGCCACTCAGGTCTGCTGTTTCACCACGTTTGTTGTAATTGAACTCGGCGCACTCTGGACAGAGTTGATCGTAAAAGAAATGAATCAGTGTGTACTTCACCTTGCAGACGTAACAGTGTTGTTCTTTATTGGTCTCAACAAAGGCCGCACTGGTTTCGTCCGTGTCGTTGATCTCGTCACCCTCAATAAGTTCGGGCGGAAAAACGTTAGGCGTCACAAACACTGGTTTGGCGCGCAGGGCGCGAATGGCAGCTTGTGCGAGATTCTCTTGGTGACGAGCAGTTTTCTCATTCTTGTCGCTGCGGCGCTGATCTTTGATTAAACGACGGCGCAGGGTGAGGTCAGGTTCGTAAAGATCGCCGGCCAAACTCAGTAATTGAACCCTTAACTCAGTGGGGATTTCAGCCAAAAGGCCACGATCTGCGACTAGCATCTGCAGCAAGGCAACAGTCGCTTCTACCTCAGAATCAATGTCGTCGTATGTAGGTGCTTCGTCCGACATTGACAGATTTTCAGGCTTGAGGTTCGAGCAACACCAAAGGAATTTCGCGTTGCGTCCGCTCTTGGTAGCCGGCATAACCGGTGTACACCGACGTGATCTGAGGCCACATTGTGGATCGCTCTTCGGGCGTTGCAAGACGCGCCGTGCGCACTGACTTCTTGCCGCGAATGTCCACTTCAACGGTTGGGTCGGCCTGAAGGTTCAAGAACCATGCAGGGTGATCGTCGTCGCCACCCTTAGATGCCACGATGACCCAGGTTTCACCCAATTGCATCGGTGAGGTCAACATGATGGTGCGCTTCTGACCACTTTTACGACCTGTTGTGGTGAGTTTGAGAACGGGCATCTTGCCCGCATCCCATCCGAATTTGCCGAAGGACACCGCAAGTAAGGATTTATGGAGGGCATTCATGGTTTTGAGAGTGAATCGGCTCGGCATAATGTTTACGGTATCGGGGTTACCAATCGCCGCGTCGCCCAGCTTTTTTCTCGCCGTCTTTTTTCTTCCCCGCAAGACGCCGTTCAACGGCCCCTTTGCTTGGCTTGGTTTTGCGTCTCGGTGGAGCGGGAGGTGCAGCCGCGACATCAATCATCTCGCTGAGTTTCTGGACGCAGGATTGACGGTTACGCCACTGACTCCGGCTTTCTTGGCAGGTGATGGTGATCGTCTCACCAAGGGCTTGGATCACCCGAGCCAATTTGGTGGGCGAACCTAACAAAGCAGCCGTAGGCACGCTGAGCGTGGCCTTAGAGGAGACCTTGTTGACGTTTTGACCGCCAGCACCCGTTGAACGAGCGAAGGACCAGGCGATGGCATCCTCGGGAACTTCAATACCGCGTGACGTCTGCACCCTGCCATCTTGACCGTTCTAGGTAGGTAAACGAGTGTTTTACGCTCTGGAATCTACCTGAGACGGCTTTTCTACCGAGAAGGCTGGGCTAGTTGCGGGGGACTTTGATCCACGGGATGGCTTTATCCACGCGAGGTTCGCCGGGCAGGCCAAGAACTTGTTCGCCCAAGATATTGCGCATGATCTCGCTCGTGCCGCCCTCAATGGAGTTTGCCCGTGAGCGCAAGAACGAATGTCGTACGCCACCTTCTGCTCCATCCACGGAGAGACCGTCAGGGCGACGGAAAGTGAAGTCGAAATCAATCATTCCTTTGGCACCGAGCAATCCAACTGTGAAAG